>JBDTXD010000120.1:0-5266 GCA_040006375.1 Actinomycetota bacterium | reverse complement strand
CCGCGCGGACCTCCGCCTCCGTTCTCCCGAAGGCGAGCGCCTCTCCTTGCGCGAACACGTTCGCCATGAGCAGGTCGTGGTGGTCCCCGAGCGGGTTGAGTGAGCGCGCGAACCCGATGAAGTCGCAGGGCACGAGCCGCGTGCCCTGGTGGATGAGCTGATAGAAGCTGTGCTGGCCGTTCGTGCCGGGTTCCCCCCAATAGATGGGTGCGGTGTCGTAGTCGACGCGGGTGCCGCCCACCGTGACGTGCTTGCCGTTGGACTCCATCGTGAGTTGTTGGAGGTAGGCGGGGAATCGCTTCAGGTACTGGTCGTAGGGCAGGACCGCCACCGTCTGCGCATCGAAGAAGTCCGCGTACCAGATCCCCAGCAAGCCCATGATGACCGGCAGGTTCCGTTCGAACGGGGTGGTCCGGAAATGCGTGTCCATCTCGTGGAAGCCGGCGAGCATCTCGTGGAAGTTCCCCGGGCCAACGGCGAGCATCGTAGACAGACCGATGGCGCTGTCCATGCTGTAGCGGCCGCCAACCCAATCCCAGAAACCGAACATGTTCTCGGTGTCGATCCCGAACGCTCGGACCGCCTCGGCGTTCGTGCTGACCGCAACGAAATGTTTCGCGACGGCCCGGGCGTCGGTCCCGAGGCCGGCCAAGAGCCAGTCGCGGGCGCTCGTCGCGTTCGTGATGGTCTCCAGGGTCGTGAAGGTCTTGGAACTGACGATGAACAGGGTGGTCGCCGGATCGATACCTCGTAGCGTCTCGATGAGATCGGTGCCGTCGATGTTGGACACGAACCTGAACGAGATGTCGCGAGTGCTGTAGTGCCGGAGTGCCTCATGCGCCATGACCGGACCCAGATCGGAGCCGCCGATCCCGATGTTGACGACCGTGGCGATCGGTCTCCCCGTGTGACCGGTCCAGGCGCCAGATCGCACCCGGTCGGCGAAGCCCGTCATCCGGTCGAGCACCTCGTGCACCTGCGCGACCACATCGATCCCGTCGACGACCAGGTGCGCGTCCCGGGGCATCCGGAGCGCCGCATGCAGGACCGCCCGGCCCTCGGTCACGTTGATATGGTCCCCGCGGAACATCGCCTCGATCCGGCGAGCGAGTCCCGACTCCTCGGCCAGTTGGAGGAGCAGGTGGATGGTGCGCTCGGTGATGCGATGTTTCGAATAGTCCAGGAAGAGGCCTGCACCCTTGGCGACGAACCGCTCCGAGCGACCGGGGTCCGCAGCGAAGAGCTCGCGCAGGTGCCGCTCACCGATCTCGCCGTGATGGTCGATGAGGGAGCGCCAGGCGGCTCGTTCCGGCAGCGGGATCGGCGTTGAGGACATCCCGGGCATCCTACCCAGCCGAGTCCGAGTGGCGATCCAGCTGGGCGATAGGCTCGGGGGGATGAACCGGTGCTCAACCTGTGGATCGGAGAACCCGGCGGCCGCCAAGTTCTGCATGGAGTGCGGGGCCACGCTCTCCGTGCGCGCGTTCGCGCAGGACCGCAAGGTGATCACGGCGCTCATCTGCGACGTCGTGGGTTCTACTGAACTTGGGGAGCGGATGGACCCGGAGGACGTCGACCGCCTCCAACGGACCTATCACGCGATCGCCAGACGCAGGATCGAGAACCACGGCGGCGTCGTCGAGAAGTTTATCGGCGATGCGGTGGTGGGCGTCTTCGGGGTCCCTGCGGCCCACGAGGACGACGCGGAGCGCGCGGTCCGGGCGGCCCTTCGCATCATCCAGGAGCTCGACGCGTCGGATCTGGGGATACAGGTGCGCATCGGCGTGCACACAGGTGAGGCCCTGGTCACGGTCGGCGTCGATCCGAGCTCGGGCCAGGGGTTCGTAACCGGGGATTCGATGAACACGACCGCACGGCTGGAGGCAGCGGCTCCACCGATGGGCGTCGTGGTCGGGGAGCTCACGTACCGGAGCACCGAGCACCTGTTCGCCTACGAGCCACTCGGTTCCATCCACGCCAAGGGCAAGGCCGAACCCGTCCCCGCATGGCGCGCATCGCGTCCGCTCACGCGCACGGGCGGCGAGGGGGCCGACTCGACGCCGTTCGTCGGGCGGGATCTCGAACTCGGCATGCTCTCGCAACTCTTCGCCCGCTCGGTCCAGGACGCGGCGACGGAGTTCGTCACCGTCGTGGGGGAGCCCGGCATGGGCAAGTCCCGCCTGGTCCGCGAGCTCGCGACTTACGTGGACGCATGGCCCGAGCTGGTGACCTGGAGGCTGGGACGCTGCCTGCCCTACGGCGACGGGATCAGCTTCTGGGCGTTGGGCGAGATCGTGAAAGCGCACGCCGGCATCCTGGATTCCGACGATCAGGCGACGCTCTCGGCCAAGCTCGATGCCGCACTGGTCGAACCGGACCCGAGCCTAAGAACGTGGATGAAGGACCGGCTGGGGCCACTGGTCGGTCTGGAGGCCTCGACGCTCCCGCCGCAGCAGGACGAGGCGTTCACCGCTTGGCGGAGGTTCCTGGAGCAGATCGCCCAACGCGGCCCCACCGTGCTGGTGTTCGAGGATCTGCATTGGGCGGAGTCCGCGTTCATCGCGTTCCTCACGCACCTGACCGAACAGACACACGGTCTGCCGTTGTTGGTCATCACGACCGCTCGCCCCGAGGTGGAGGAGCGGCACGCCGCGTGGTTGGGCAGGTCCCGGCGCTCCACGATTCTTTCCCTCACGCCCTTGGCGGACCGTGACATGACGAAGCTCATCACCGCGACGATGCACGACGCGCCGCCAGAGATGGTCTCGACCATCCTGGAGCGGGCCGGCGGCAGCCCGCTCTATGCGGAGCAGCTCGCGGCCATGGTGCGGGATCGGGCCATGCCGATCGCGGGCGGTGCCCTCGACTTGGGAGATATCCCTCCGACCGTGCAGGCGCTCTGCGCCGCGCGGATCGACGCGCTCCCCGTCGACCTGAAAGCGGTCCTGCAGGATGCAGCGGTCATGGGCAAGGCGGTGTGGTCGGGGGCGGTCGCGGCCCTCGCGGATCGGAACCCAGCCGAGATCGACGAACTCCTGACGGAGCTCTCGCGGCGAGAGTTCCTCCGGCCGGTGCATCCCTCGTCCCTGGAGGGTGAGCGCGAGTTCGCGTTTTGGCACGCGCTCGTGCGAGATGTCGCATATGCCCAGCTGCCGCGGCCGGTACGGATGGCCAAGCATCATGCAGCTGCGGACTGGATCGTTGCGCAGGCCGGCGGCGCGCTGTCCGAGGAGGCCGAGATCGTCGCGGACCACTTCGCTCAGGCGCTGGGATTGGCGAAGGAGCTGGCCCGCGTGGACCTGGTTCCGGAACTGGGGGATGGGCTCGTCTCCTCGCTACTGCGCGCCGCCGATCACGCGATGCGTACAGATGTGCCGCGTGCCGCGGCACATCTATATCGGGTGCTGGACCTGCTGCCGCGCGGGGACGCGCGGCTCTTTGAGGCGCGCGTCGGTCTCGGCCGGGCGCTCATCGCCACGAGCGACTATCCACAAGCAGCGGTGGTCCTCCAGGAGGTGGTCGAGAGCCGGCTCGAGTACGGCGATGAGGTGGGAGCGGCGAACCTCACCGTGCCGCTCGTCATCGCGCTTGCCAACTCGGGTGAGGCGGCCAAGGGTGGCGTCGCGTTGGAGCACGCGCGCCAGCTCCTCGGCTCCGAGCCAGGCCCGGTGCTTCTGGACGTCCTGTCCGAACAGGCGATGATGGCGCTCCTCACGGCGCGGGATGCGCGCGCGTTGTCGCTTGCCGAGGACGCGCTCGCCCTTGCCCGGGAACTCGGGCTGGCCGAGCCCCACCGAGCGCTCGCCGCCCGCGGCATGACGCTCCTGGCGATGGGGAGGACCTCGGGGGAGCAAGACATGCGAGACGCCATCGAGGGCGCGATCACCGAGGGAGACCTACGTGCTGCGGCGGTCGCGTACCACAACCTGGCTGCCTCGATCGCGGAAGCCAGGGGCCCGGCCGCGGGACTCGAGGCGTTCGATGAAGCCGTGGGCTTCGCCGCCGGCCGCGGGCTGCCCACGGAGCTCCTGCGCTCGGGGCGCCTGGAGACCCTCGTGCCGCTGGGGCGGTGGGACGAGGCCCTGGCGGAGTCCGAGGTCCTGGGCGGGTGGGCCACCGACCACGGCGATGAGTGGGGGAGGTTGCTCGCCGATGAGCTGGCGATGCAGATCCGGCTCGGCCGGGGCGAGAAGGCTGAGCGGCAGGATGATCTGCCGGTCCGGGCGACGCAGGTCGGCACCTCGCCTTCGGACCCGGCTCCCATCGCCGCCGACGCGGCCTCGATGCAAGGCGACCTCGAGGCCGCCAGAGGGCTACTCCGCGACGTGTTGGCCCAGACCCCTTCGGGTGAGATCTACGACATCGCCCGCTACGTGCGTTCGTGCCTGGCGGCGGGCGCACCCGAGCTCGCGCATCAGGCGTTCGCGCTAGGCACGCCGCCCAGCGCATGGAACGAGGCAAAGGTCCTCGCGGCGCAGGCGATGCTCCAGGAGTCCGACCAGGACTGCGCCGCTGCGCGCGAGCGGTTCGAGGCTGCGGCGCAGGTGTTCCAACGCCTGGGAGATTCCCACGAGGAGGCACACGCCCTCCAGGGGATGGGCCGGTGCTTGCTGGCCTTGGATCGATCCGATGAGGCGCGGGCGCCACTCCTCGCGTCACGATCGGTCTTCGAGGCTGTGGGTGCCGCCGGTCGGGTGGCCGAGATCGACCAGATGCTGACCGCGTGAGGCTAGGGGGTCCCGATCCGAGAGGGCGGCCAGATGATAACGGCGACCTGTCCGATCACGTTGTCGATCGGCACCAGGCCGAGGGCAAGTCGCGAGTCGCATGAGTCCGACCGGTTGTCACCCATCACGAAGAGCTTCCCGGCCGGGATGGTCTGGTTCGGGAAGTCGTCGGTCAGTACCCCGGCCGGGAGATACGGCTCGGACAATTGTTCCCCGTTGACATAGACGGCATCGTGCTTGCCCTGGACGGTGTCCCCGGGGACCCCGATCACGCGCTTGACGAAATCCTCATCCGGGTTCCTGTCACCGCAGAACGGCTCGGCGTGACTCGTTAACCCCAGTCCCTGGCCCAACCAATGCGCGAACCCACCGACGACGCTGCGGTCCACCGGCGGTGCGTTCGGATTGGAGAACACGATGATGTCCCCACGGCGCGGATCGTGGAAGTAGTAGGGCACCTTGTCCACGAGGACGCGGTCCCCGGGACCCACGAGCGTCGGCTCCATGGACGCCGATGGGATGTAGAACGCCTGGAAGAG
>JBDTXD010000119.1:0-5299 GCA_040006375.1 Actinomycetota bacterium | reverse complement strand
CTCCAAGTACTCCCATTGCAGTTGGAGGGCCGAGAGTCTGCGACCGTCGGTGAGCACGATCTCGCGCGCCCGGCATGAGAGGTCGCGGGACACCGCGTGCAGGGAGGTGACCGGTCCCTGCACCGAGAGATCGGGCAGGACCGCGTCCTCGATCATCTTCAGGATGATGGCGGTGGTACCGATCTTGAGGAACTGCGAGACCTCGCACATGTTGGCGTCGCCGACGATGACGTGGAGTCGGCGGTAGCGTTCGGGATCGGCATGCGGTTCGTCACGGGTGTTGATGATCGGGCGTTTCAAGGTCGTTTCGAGCCCGACCTCCGTTTCGAAGAAGTCCGCGCGCTGGGTCAACTGATACATCGCCCTCCCGCGCTCGTCGTAGTGCGCCTCCGCACCAAGCTTGCCCGCACCGGTGAAGATGATCCGAGACACGAAGAACGGCGTCAGATCGCGGACGATATCGCTGAAGGGCGTAGCGCGGTCGACCAGATAGTTCTCATGGGTGCCGTAGGAGTTTCCCTTCCCATCCGAGTTGTTCTTGTAGATGGAGAGCACCGGCGTGCTCGGTGGCATCTGGGTGAGGACCTCGTCTAGGGAGCGCTCCAGGATCCGCTCCCCCGCCTTGTCATGGATGACCAGGTCCCTCGGCGTGAGGCATTCCGGCGTGGAGTATTCGGGATGGGCGTGATCCACGTAGTAGCGCGCGCCGTTGGGCAGGATGACGTTGGCCAGACCCAGGTCCTCGTCGGTTCCCTTGTTCGCGGGGACGGGCTCGAACCCGCGAGCATCGCGGAGCGGTGATTCGTCCTCGTAGTCCCAGCGGATCCGGCGAAGGGACCCCGCGTAGGAAGAGATCAGGATCGATGACGACAGGACGGGGTTGAAATCAGGCGAACCCGTCGCCGCGATGCCGTACTCGGTCTCGGTGCCGAAGACCTTCGGGATGGCCACCCGGCCACCTTACAGGTACTGTCCGGGACTCACGCGATCGACCTGACGGCCGTCGCCCTCGCTCCCAAGGAGCGTTCGCACATACACGATCCGCTCACCCTTTTTGCCCGAGATCCGTGCCCAGTCGTCCGGGTTCGTGGTGTTCGGCAGGTCCTCATTCTCCTTGAATTCGTCCCGGATGGCAGTGAGCAGGTCCTCCATCTTGATCCCCTTCTCGCCTTTGGAAAGGAACCGCTTGATCGCGTCCTTCTTCGCCCGCCTGACGATGTTCTCGATCATCGCGCCGGAGTTGAAGTCCTTGAAGTACAGGATCTCTTTGTCCCCGCTCGCGTAGGTGACCTCGAGGAAGCGGTTGATGTCGTTGAGTTCGTACATCTGCTCGATGGTCTTGTCGATCATGCGGTAACACGCTTGCTGAGTGTCGCCGCCGTAGCGCCCGATCTCGTCCGGGTGGATAGGAACGACCGGGTGCAGGTACTTCGCCATGATGTCCTTGGCCTGTGGCGCGTTGGGGCGCTCGATCTTGATCTTCACGTCCAGACGGCCAGGCCGAAGGATGGCGGGGTCGATCAGATCCTCGCGGTTGGAGGCACCGATGACGATCACGTTCTTCAGCGTCTCGACTCCGTCCAGCTCGGAGAGCAGCTGGGGGACGATCGTTGATTCCACGTCAGAACTGATGCCGCTCCCACGCGTGCGGAAGATGGAGTCCATCTCGTCGAAGAAGACGATGACGGGAAGACCCTCCTCGCTCCGTTCCTTGGCCCGCTGGAAGATCTCACGGATCTGGCGCTCGGTCTCTCCGACGTACTTGTTCAGCAGCTCGGGGCCTTTGACGTTGAGGAAGTACGAGCGTGCGTCGGTACGGCCGGTCCGCTCGGCCACCTTGTCGGCGAGCGAGGCCGCCACAGCCTTGGCGATGAGCGTCTTGCCGCAGCCCGGAGGACCGTAGAGCAACACGCCCTTCGGCGGCTCCAGCTCGTGCTCGTGGAAAAGCTCGGAGTAGAGGAACGGCAGTTCGACAGCGTCGCGGATGGATTCGATCTGGCCTTCCAAGCCACCGATGTCCTCATAGCTGACGTCGGGGATCTCCTCAAGGACGAGCTCTTCGACCTGCTCCTTCGGCAGGAGTTCCAGGACGACGCCCGAACGCGGGTCATACAGTAGGTTGTCGCCGGCACGCACACCGCTCTCGATAAGCCGACCGGCCATGTGCGCCACCCATTGTTCCTCGCCGCGGCCGACCACCATCACGCGCTGTTCGTCCAGCCGGTCCTTGACCTTCACGATCTCTCCTGCGCCGTCAGGCTGCAGGACCTCGACCACGTTCAGCGATTCGTTGAGGATGACCTGTGCCCCTGGGTGGACCTTGTCCTCGTCCAGTTCGGGGGTGGGCAGGACGCGCATCTTGCGCCCGGCCGTGAACACGTCCATCGATCCGTCCTGGTTGGAACCGAGGTAGACCCCGAAGGAAGCGGGTGGCTGGCTGAGCTTCTCGACCTCCTCCAAGAGCGTCTCGATCTTCTCCCGTTCGGCCTGGAGCGCTGCGACGAGTTTCTCGTTCTGGCGCGTCAGCTGTTCGCGCATCTCCACGAGCTTCTCCTCAAGGAGCGTGACCTGACGGGGTGCGTTGGTGAGGCGCCGGCGCAGGAGGCCAACCTCCTCTTCGAGGAACTTCACCTGCATCACCAGTTCGTGCTTCTCGTGTTCGAATCGCTCGATCTGCTCGTGAGAACCAGCCATCGGCGCTCACCTCCCGTCAGAACATCAAGTATATGGGCGGCTATGACACCGACTCCGCAGGCTCGGCGACATGGCCCTCTCACCTCACATACGGCACGTGGAGGGCTCCGGCTTACGCCTAGAACAAGGTATCCCTCAGATTTCTTTGATCTATCCCGTCTCCGTGGGAGGCGCCGCAACGGCCCTCGCGATGGTCAGGAACCCCGTATGGCCGACCATCCGATGGTCCGGACGGACGCTCCGCTCGGTCACGTGCCAGCCACGATGCATGACCTCGAAGGTCTCCACATGCAGGAACCCGTGTGTGGGGAGCGAGAGGACCAGCTGCTGGACCTGGCCCGTCGTGGGCAGATAGGCACAGAGAACACCACCCGGCTCCAACACACGGTGGATCGCCTGGAGCGGTCCCCAGGGCTCCGGAAGGTCCAGGACGCACCGGTCGAATGACTCCTCGGGTGGCACATCCCGCACATCGCCGGTGCGCAGCGTCAGGGTCTCGGGGACCTTGCCGAAGAACGACTCGATGTTCTGGACCGCGTGCGCCTGGTGTTCGTCCCGCAGGTCGTAGGAGGTGACGGCGCCGACATCGCCGACCGCTCGCAGGAGGGCGATGGTCAGCGCCCCGGAACCGGTTCCGGCTTCCAGTACCCGGGCTCCAGGGTGCACGTCCGCGTACATGAGGATCGGGCCGAGGTCCTTCGGGTAGATAACCTGCGCCCCGCGTGGCATCTTCAGGGCGAAGTCCGCGAACCGCGGCCGGAACGCCGTGAGCACCATGCCGCCCGACGTCTCGATTCGCAAGCCCTCGGGCTTACCCAGGACTTCGTCGTGGGCCAGGGTGCCGCTGTGGGTGTGATACGTGCCCTTCGCGTGGAGCTTGACCAGGTACGTTCGTCCTCGCTGGTCGACGAACATCACCCGCTCGCCCGGTTCGAAGGGGGGGTTCATCGCGCGCTCAGTGTGATCGGCGAACGGACCCTGGAGAAATCAGGAACGTGTTCCAGCAGCGCGCGGCTCATCCACCCAGGCTAGCGCACGTCCGGAGCCGGGGGGTGCGGCCCGCCCGGCGGACCGGGCCATGAGGAAGATGAAGCCGCCCATCGGGACGTACCAGAGACCGGCGACATCTCCGCCCCACGCGGTGGCGATGCCGGCCAGCGCGAGCAGGACCGCCAGGACGCGTCCGGCCCCCGACGCGATCCGGGTGGCGCCGGCGTGATCACCCGAGCGATGCCAGAGCGCGGCGCGCAGGATCCTGCCCCCGTCCAGCGGCAGGCCGGGGATGAGGTTGAACAACGCAACCCCGAGGTTGACCGCGGCGACGGTGAACGTGACGCCCTCCGCCCACGTCCAGCCGAGCGCACTCGAGGCGCGCCATAGGAGGGCGAACAGCGCCCCCAACGCGAGCGATGTCGCGGGGCCGGCAAGTGCCACCGCGAACTCCTGGGCAGGCGCTGGTATCTCCCCCTCGATCTCCGCTACGCCGCCGAGCATGAACAATGTGATCCCGCGAACCCGCACGCCGAAGCGGCGAGCGACAACGGAATGTGCGAGTTCGTGCGTGACCAGGCAGCCGAAGAACGCGATCGCGCTGGCCACGCCCATCAGCAGCCGCTCCGCGAACGGCAGACCGGGCACCCATTTCCCGAACGCGTCGGTCATCGCCCACACGGCGAGACCAGCCACGAGGAACCAGGACGCATGAAGCCACAGCCTGACGCCCATGATGCTTCCCACCGGGAGCCTGAACCGTCTCACGGCGCCAGCCTACGGCACTGCGTCGACGATTCGATCAGGGCAACTGTGTCGGGAGCGGCCGTTCGCCAAGGGTGACCTGCACGGTCATGCGGCGGCCGTCCGCTTTGACCAGGACGACCGGAACCGTGACGCCGGGTTTCAGGTCTTGCAGGATCGAGGTCAGGTCATCTGCCACGCTGATCGGATGGCCGTCAACCGATACGAGCACGTCTCCCTGCTTGACCCCAGCCTTCTCCGCGGGGCCGCCGCTGGTCGTCCCAAGGATGTAGGCGCCGCTCTTCACCGAAAGGTTGAACTGCAGGGCAAGGGCCGGCGTCACGCTCTGCGTGTCGATCCCCAGGTAACCGGTGGGTGCCAGCGGGCTCGACTCGGCGTGGGAGAGGGTCGAGGTGAACGAATCGATCGCGATCGCGAACCCGATGTTCTGTGCTGAATCCACGCCGGCGCTATTCATCCCGACCACCCGCCCGCTCATGTCGACCAGCGGGCCGCCGGAGTTCCCGTGGTTGATGGCCGCGTCCGTCTGGATGATGTCGCTGTAGGTGCGGAGCCCGTTCGTGCAGGAGGTGCAGCCCGGGTCTTGCGCCTTGATGGTGCGGTGTAGGGAGGAGACGATGCCGGTGGTCACCGTCGGCCCACCGTCGAGCGCGAGCGCGTATCCGAGCGCGACCACGCTCTCCCCGAGCTGAAGATCCGCCGACGTGCCCAGCTGAACCGTGGGGAGGCCGGTGGCATCGATCTTCAGGATCGCCACGTCGTGCTGACAATCCCCTCCGATTACGCGCGCGCTGAACTTCTTCGGATGGTCCGCCGAGGTGGCAACAGTGATCCCGGTCGCACCCTCCAC
>JBDTXD010000118.1:0-5316 GCA_040006375.1 Actinomycetota bacterium | reverse complement strand
CGTTCGCATCCTCAACACGTCCCTGCATGTGGGGCCTCCTGCAGATGGTTCTGCCAGTCTCTACATGGTGTGTGGTGCGAGTGACCTGGCTCGAACGGACCATACCTGGTTACGTGCGGCCAACGCCATACGGCTAATGAACTCTCTTCAACAGCTGGATGGCGGCCCAAAGGACTTACGTCGGATGCCGGTCATCCCCTCGGCCGGTTTCCCTACCCCCCGAGCAGGTTCTGCAAGATACGGATGGCGCCAGGTCCGATGATAACGATGAATAGCGAAGGCATCACACAAAGGATCAGGGGGAACACGATCTTCACGGGCGTCTGCTGCGCCTTGGCCTCCGCCCGCTGGCGCCGCTTGATCCGGAGCTGCTGCGCCTGGGTGCGCAGGACGCTAGCGATAGATACTCCGAACACATCCGCCTGGACCATCGCCAGCGCGAAGGCGTTGAGCTCCTCCACGTCCGTGCGCTCGGCCAGGTGCCGGAACGCATCCGAGCGAGGCACCCCCAGCTGGATCTCCTGGAGCATCCGCGCGAACTCGGCGGATAGGACGCCGGGCACGTTCTGGACCACCTGGGAGATCGCCGAGTTCAGCGACAGCCCGGCCTCGACGCTGATGGTGAGCAGGTCGAGCGTGTCGGAGAGGGTCCGCAGGATCTCCTTCTGCCGTTCCTCAACCCGCCGGCTCAAGATCGAGTCGGGGAGGATGAAGCCGACGAAGGTCACGAGCCCGGCAACGACGAAGATCAGGAAACCGCTGAGGGCCATCACGCTCGCCAGGAAGAACCCAAGGATGAGACCGCTGACGGCGCCGATGACCTTGAATGCCGTCACCCGTTCCGCGTCCCACCCTGCGGGACCCCCCGCGAGCAGCAGCTTCTTCTCCAGCCGTTGGCGCGAATCGATCGGGGTGACGCGCTTGGCGACCTTCGCCGCGCCGGCCACGACCGGGAGCAGGACCCGCTTGCCGAAGTTCTCCTGCATGGACTGTTCGCGAAGGTCCGGGATGGATTGCGAACCCACCTGCGCCTGCAGGAGCTTCATCGCCCGCGTCTTGTCCCCCCCTGAGGGGTCCAACGCAACACCTGCCAGGAACACGGCGCCGATCACGGCGACGATCGCGACGACCAGGAAGACGGTGTCAGACATCGATATCCACGATCTTCTTCATCCAGTAAGCCCCGATGACCAGAAGGCAGCCCGCAACGATCAGCATGATCAGCCCCACGCGGGTGCTGAACAGCAGCCCGATATATGACGGGTTCACGGCAAACATGTACAGCCCGATCGCGAACGGCATCAGGCCGAGCACCCACGCCGAGAGACGTCCTTCGGACGTCAGCACGCGCACCTGCCTTCGCATGGTCGCCCGTTCGCGCAGCGTGTCCGCGACCGTGTCCAGGATCTCGGCGAGGTTACCGCCGACCTCGCGCTGGATGTTGACGGCCAGCACCGCCCAGCGGAAGTCGGGGCTTCCAACGCGTTCCGACAGCGCGGTGAGCGCGTCGTCGGCGGGCCGCCCCAACCGGATCTCGGACACCACCCGCTGGAATTCCGTTGCTGCCGGCTGGTTGATCTCCTTGGCCACCGTATCGAGTGCTTGGAGGAAGCTGTGTCCTGCTCGCAAGGAGCTCGCCATGATGGTGAGGACGTCCGGCAGCTGTTCACGGAGCTTCTCCTCGCGGCGTTTGAGCGCGACCCGAAGCGCGAGGGTCGGCGCGAGGGCCCCGATCGCCGCCACCACCAATCCCAGGATCAGGCTCTGCAGCACCGCTGCGCCGACGATCGCACCGACCACTGCCGCGACGACCGAGGCGACCACGAATTCGCCGGAGCGCATGGAGACGCCGGCCGCTTCCAGTTGCAGGTCCAGCTGCTCGCTGAACCCGCTCGATCGCGCGAAACGGGCGCCGAACGACGAGGCGCCTGCGGGGATCCAGCCACCGGCCGTCTTATCCGTGCCGGAGATGCCAGGCTGCTGGGTACCGGTGATGCTCGCCATGCGAGCCGCCATCGCCTTGTCCTGCTTGCTGCGCATCGCCGTGCCGAACAGCAGCCAACCGACGACGAACGCCGTGACGAGAACGAGAACGGCGATGATGACCTGGAAGGCAGACGACGACAGGAAGGACCCTGCGATCATGCAGGTCCCTTCCGTTCCAGCGCGAAGAGGTTCGCATCCACGTTGATGCCCTGCTCGGCGAGCTTGTCCAGGAACTTCGGCCGCAGGCCGGTGGACTTCAGCCGTCCCTTGAACCGTCCGTTCTCGTCGATCCCTTCAGTGAAATCGAACAGGAAGATGTCCTGCAGCGTGATGACTTCGCCCTCCATGCCGGCCAGTTCGGTCACGTGGGTGAACCGGCGCGTGCCGTCCTTGAGGCGCTGCTGGTGGACGATCAATTGGATCGCGGAGGAAACCTGCTCGCGGATGGCTTTCGACGAGATCTCCATCCCGGCCATCATCGTGATCG
Organism: Actinomycetota bacterium; assembly: GCA_040006375.1. Classification (GTDB taxonomy): domain Bacteria; phylum Actinomycetota; class UBA4738; order UBA4738; family HRBIN12; genus JANXVR01. The sequence goes on along the minus strand of JBDTXD010000118.1, from coordinate 2,843 downwards.
TTTCCAAACGCGCGAGCGAGTCGCGCGGGGAGTTGGAGTGGATGGTGCTGATCGAGCCGTCGTGACCGGTGTTCATGGCCTGGAGCATGTCGAGCGCCTCTGCGCCACGGACCTCACCGACGACGATGCGGTCGGGGCGCATGCGCAAACAGTTGCGAACCAGGTCGCGGATGGTGACCTGCCCTTTTCCCTCGATGTTCGGTGGGCGGGACTCCAGACGAACCACGTGCGGCTGTTGCAACTTCAGCTCCGCGGCGTCCTCCACGGTCACGATGCGCTCGTCGTCGGGGATGAACGACGAGAGGACGTTCAACGTGGAGGTCTTCCCGGCGCCCGTACCACCCGACACCATGATGTTGATACGGCCACGAACGCATGCCTCCAGGAACTGCGAGACCTGTGAGGTCATGGTTCCGAACTCCACCAGGTCATCGGCCTGGTAGGGATCCGCGGCGAACTTCCGGATGGTCAGACACGGACCGTCGATCGCGAGCGGCGGGATGACCGCGTTCACGCGAGAGCCGTCGGGCAGGCGCGCGTCCACGTACGGGCTCGCCTCGTCGACGCGTCGGCCGACCTTGCCGACGATCTTGTCGATGGTCCGGCGGAGCTGACCTTCGTCGTGGAACTTCGTGCCGGTCCAATAGAGCTTGCCGGCGCGCTCGACGTAGATCGTGTCCCAGTTGTTCACCATGATCTCGGTGACGTCCGGGTCGCGCACATAGGGCTCGAGCGGCCCCAACCCGAGCACGCTGTCCCCGATCTGACGGACGATTAGGAGCTTCTCCTGCGCGGAGAGCGGCCCTTCCTCTTCGTCCAAGAGCTCGCGGAGGCGTTGGTGGACCAGGCCTTCGAGTTCGGTGTCGGAGAGGGTGGAGTCGTAGAGCCGGGGGCCGAGGACCTCGACCAGCCGTTCCTGCACCCGCGTGCGAACCTCGGATATGCGGTCTCGTTGCTGAGCCTTGGCGAGACGATCTGCGAGCGACATGGGGGATGACCTCCTAGGTGCGGGAGAACAATCGGAATTTCTTACGGACCACCGTCGGGATCACCTGTGGCTCTGCTGCGTCGATCGCTCCGGTGAACTTCGTCGCGAGCGAACGAACCGCCGCGGAGACCTCTGAGGTGGGTTCGTCCAAGACGACCGGACGCCCCTTGTTCAGCGAGGTTGGCACGAGCCGGCTGGACGGGATCATCGCGTCGACCTGGATCTTCATCACGCGCTCCACGTCTCCGGCGTCAAGCCCGACCTTCGAGTCGGCACGATTGAGGACCACGCGGAACCGCTCCCTGGGCAGGCCGATGGTGAGCAGCGTGTCCAGGGCTTTCGACAGGTGCTTGACCGCCACCACGTCCAGCCCGGCCACCAAGCAGATCGTGTCGGAGAGGTCGAAGCACACGAGCGCCGAATCGGAGTAGTCCACGGAGGCATCGACGATCACGTACTGGAAATCCGACCTGATGGCGCGAAGGAACTTCCCGACCGCCTCACCCGCGGGGGCTTCGGCGGCGGGGTCGGGCGGGGCGCCGTAGGCCCAAAGGTGATCGCCGAGCTGCACGCCGACCCCGCGGATCTGATCGTGCTCTGCGCCCTCGCCGAGCTCCATCAGGTCCTGGATGGACGCCGATGGCTCCCGGCCGAAATACGTGAAGACGTCTCCCATGTCGATGTCGAGGTCGACGATGGCGGTGTCCTCTCCGGTGGTGTCCGCGATCGACGTCGCAAGGTTGGTGGTCAAGAAGGTCTTCCCGGTCCCGCCCTTGGAGGAGAACACCGAGACGATCCGCCCCCGTGACTTCCCACTGGTCGTCCCGGGCGTGCGCCCGCTGTTCAGGGACCGTAGGTTCGAGGCCCAGACGATCGCTCTCTCGACCGCATCGCGGAGCTCTTCGGTCCCCTGCGTCATGTCGACGACATCGCGGATGCCGGCGCGCATCGCGGCTGGCAGCAGGCCGTTCCAGGTGTGGTCGCGGACCAGCACGATCGCCGTCCCCGGCGCCTGCCGTCCGACGAACTCGGCCAGACCCAACGCGTCGGGCTCTTTGACTTCCGGAGACAGGACCAGCACGTCGATCGGGTTGTAGTCCGTGATCAGGAGCTCTTCGGCCGCGGTTGCCGACTGCACCCAGCCGATCTCGTCCGGTTCAACTTCCAGGGCGCGCGCGATCGACTGGCGGAAGGACTGCGGCGTCCCGACGGCGACGACGCTCGCTTCTGTCATGCGATGCCCTGAGATTTCAGCAAGAGGTCGATCGGCAGGAGCGAGGGCGGAAGCTGGGTCCCCTCGTCCTTCGGGAACAGCAGACCGGCGTAGACGGTCGCGTTCAGCTGCGCGAAGACCAGGTTCTGCGCGTCCTGCTTCGACAGGTCCAGGGTGAGGATCACCGAGGCACCTGGGTCCACCAGCCCGTTCGCGTCCGGGAGGGGGTTCTGGACCCGCAGGACCTTCGCGCTGGGGATCAGGGTGGCAGTGTAGGTCGGGACGGTGACGCTCGTCTGGTTGAAGTTCGCCGGGAGGGGCTTGCCCGAAAGGATCTGCTTGAGGTTCCCGCCGGCGGTCAGGGTCGAGTCGGTGTAGTTGGCGTAGACGGCAACGTTGTCGCCCGCGTGGATGATGCCCTCGCCGCCCGCATCGCCCTCGAGTTTGACGGTGACGCCGACGTTGCCGTCACTCACGCCGATGCTGCTCACGCTTGCGGCCGACCCTCCACCCGACAAGCGGGCCAGCGGGATCTGCTCGTTCGTGGCGATGGCTGCGGTGGTGATCTGATCCCGAAGCTGATCAAGGCTCGTGACCGCGCCGGCAACCTCGACCGCCTTGGGAACGGAAGCGATCGTGAAG
>JBDTXD010000117.1:0-5359 GCA_040006375.1 Actinomycetota bacterium | reverse complement strand
TCTTGGGCGGTGACCGAGCGCGCGAGCCGCGGTTCCGCGCCACCATCTTCGCGATCGCATGCGTGTCCGGCTCCGTCGGCATCCTGGCCTGGATCGCTATCTCACCCTTGGTGCGGCACGTCTTCCTGCCGAACCTCTCGCTCGGCTTGGTGGCGCTCGCGGGCATCACCGTTGCGACGCAGGTGCTCGAATCGACGAGCAAGGCCTGTTCGCAGGGATTCCCGGACCTGCCGGGCGCCAATCGCGTCATCCTGCTGGAGGAGCTCGCGTTCATCCCGGCATTCTTCGTGTTCCACCTCTCTGGGATGGGCGTCTTCCTCGCGATCGTCCTCGGCCTGGCCGCGGGCGATCTCATCACGCTGTCCTCGGCATGGATCCGCCTGGCAAGGAAGGGATTCTTCCGCAACACGGGCAAGCCGACGATGGCACTGGTCCGCCAGGTCCTTGGGTTCGGCGTTCGCGCACAGGTGAGCAGCATCATCCTCCTGCTGAACGCCCGGCTCGATTTCGCCATCGTGGGGGCGATCGTCGGACCCGCGTCCCTCGGTGTGTACGCGACCGCCTCGCGCTTTGCCGAGCTGCTTCGGCTCCCTTCACTGGCGATCAACTACGTGTTGTATCCCCAGTTCGCTCACGGCGATCCCGGCGAGTCGCTGTCGACCGCGCGTGGATGGATCCGCAAGGTCGGGTGGATCCCGCTGGTGTCCATCGTTCCCCTCGGCCTCTTGGCCAGGTGGCTGCTCCCCTTGTTCTACGGCAGCCAATTCCGTGGCGCGGTCGCGCCCAGCTGGGTGCTGCTGGCTGGACTGAGCGGGAGCACCATCGGGGCGATCATCTCTGCGTTCCTCTACGGGGTCGGCCGCCCGGGCTTGAACTCGCTCGCTCTTGGAGGTGGGCTCGTCATGACGGTGATCCTGGACGTCACCCTGATCCCGCGCTACGGCGTGATGGGTGCCGCCATCGCTTCGGCCGTCGCGTACACGACCACGACGATCGTCCTGATCCTGTGCCTGCGATGGGTTGCCGCCAGGCCGGCATCGGAGCTCACCGCTTCACGCGGACCCAGAACCGCTGATGACCCGATCGATACGACTCAACTCATGGAGGTAGAAGGATGAGGATCTTGACCGTTGTCGCACATCCCGATGATGAAACGCTCGGGGTCGGAGGCACGATGGCCCGGTTCGCCGCGGCCGGCCACGACGTGATGGTGCTCATCCTGACCGACGGTGTGGGCGCCCGCCACGACCAGTTCGATCAGCAGCGCCTGTGCGCGGTTCGCGCGTGCGAGACGCTTGGTGTGACCAAGGTCTCGCTCGCCGGGCTGCCCGACCAGCGGCTGGACACGATGGCGCTGATGGACCTTGCCAGTCCGGTGGAGAAAGCCGTTTCCGAGTTCCTTCCCGACGTCGTGTTCACGCACTACCAGGAGGACGTGAACCAGGATCACCGAGCGGTGTTCCGGGCAGCCTCGATCGCGGCCCGGCCCACCGAGGGCACGAGCGTGCGTCGGTTCTTGTGCTTCGAGACGGCCTCTTCCACGGAGTGGGCGGCCCCGTTCCCCGGAACAACCTTCGCCCCGAACGTGTTCGTCGACATCAGTGACACCCTCGAGGTGAAGCTGGCCGCGATGCGCTGCTACGCAGACACGTTCGAGAGCGAGGTCCGTCCCTACCCACACCCGAGGTCGCTCGAGGCTCTAGAGATCTATGCGCGCCATCGCGGCGCGTCCACCGGTGTCCACGCTGCGGAGGCATTCATGCAGGTCCGACACGTCGTTCGCGCTGATGCGCCCGAGCACCTCGTCGCGTTGTGAACGAGTTGCTCAAGCGCCTGTTCGACCTGATGGCCGCGTTCATCGCGGCCCTGGTCTGCCTGCCGTTCATGGCGGTCATCGCCATGGCGATCCGGCTCGATTCTCCCGGTCCGGTCCTGTTCAAGCAGGTGCGGGTCGGGAGGGCGGGCCGTCCATTCCGGATCTTCAAGTTCAGGACCATGGTCGTGAACGCGTCCGACCTGAGCGCGAACGTGAGCCCGGAAGGCGATCCCCGCGTGACCCGCGTGGGCGCGTGGCTCCGGCGCACCTATCTCGACGAGCTGCCGCAGGTGTTCAACGTGATCGTGGGGGAGATGAGTCTGGTCGGGCCCCGGCCCGAGACGCCCGAATTCGTCGACTACTACACCGATGAGGAGCGCGATCTGCTGTCGGTGCGTCCCGGGCTCGCGGGTCCCTCGACGTTGGAACACATGGACGAAGCGAAGATCCTGGCCGGCGTCGGTGACCCGGAGCGGTATTACATCGAGACGATGCTGCACGACCGGGCACGTCTCGATCTCTCCTATGTTCGGAACCATTCGGTGGGAGGCGACATCGCGATCTTGTTCCGTCAGGTCGCGGCGATCCTCGGAGGAAGGTGATGGCGATGCAGCGGGTGAGCACTGAGGACGTGCACGTGTCGACACCATCGTCGCTGCGCGTGGGCGAGTGGACCGATGGCGCTGCGTGGGATGGGTTCGTCGACGGCTCGGACGACGGGACGATCGCACATCGATGGGTCTGGAGCGACGTCGTTGCACGTTCCTACCGGCTGCGCCCCTCCATGCTCGCGGCGGTCTCCGACGGCCGGATCAGGGGGGTGCTGCCACTGGTGACATTGAAGAGCCGGATGTTCGGCCGTCATGTGGTCTCGATGCCGTTCCTGGACGTGGGCGGCCTCTGCACCAACGGCGATGACGAAGCGGGGGCCGCGTTGCTCGCCGCCGCGATGGAACTCGCCGAGAAGCAACAGGCGCACCTGGAGCTGCGCCATACGACCGATCGTCCCCTCGGGCTGCCCAGATCCTTGGAGAAGGTCACGATGCGACTGCCCCTTGGGACCGAGGAGGAGGCGTTGTTCTCGAGCCTGCCGTCGAACCGCCGTGGGCAGATCCGCAAGGGCCGCCGCGCGGGTCTCGAGGCCACGTTCCACGGTCCAGAGGCCGTGGGCGATCTCTTCCGTGTCCTGGCCGAGAACATGCGGGACCTCGGGTCCCCGACCCACGGCCGGAACTACTTCGAAGCGTTGATCGACGGGTTGGGCGATCGCGCCGAGATCGTGCTCGTCCGAGACGGGGCGACCGTCCTGGGAGCCGGCATCGTCCTGTACGACCGGGATCTCGTGATGGTTCCCTGGTCGTCCTCGCTTCGCCACGCGTTCAAGCTCGCGCCGAACCAGGTTCTGTATTGGGAGGTCATGCGGCGCGGCATCGAACGAGGCGTCGGCACCTTCGACTTCGGCCGTTCATCGGTCGGGTCCGGCACGTATGTCGCGAAAGGGGAGTGGGGCGCCAAGCCCGTCCAGCTCTACTGGGACTACTTCCCCGAGGGCGATGGTCCACCCGGGGAGGAGATCTCCAACAAGTCCTGGGCCGTAGACATCTGGCGACGGCTGCCGCTCCCGGTCGCCGGGATGATCGGCCCCCGGATCCGGAAAAGGATCCCGAACTGAACGCGGCATCTGGCATGCGCGGGCTACCGGGGAAGTCCCGACGGCTCCCTGCCTCGGCGCGGATACGGGTCGGGGCGTGGCTCGTGGTCGTTGCTGCCGTAGGAGCTGTGCTGTTCCTCACCCTCGGACCCGATCTCGTGTCGGGGCTCGGCGCCGGGCTGATCGACCGGACCGCTCACGCAGCGGCCTACGCCGCGCTCACGATGGCGGTGCTTCTCTCACTCCAGCCGGTGCTCGGCCGCCGTCCGGGCACAGGCCTCGCAACCGCGGCGGTGGCGGTCATCTGCGCGTTCGGTGGGGTCATGGAAGTGCTGCAGAAGATGTCGCACCGTGACGGCGACGTGTGGGACGCGGTTGCGAACACGATCGGCGCCGTAGCCGTCCTGCTCTTCTGGCTGATCCTGCGCTTCTGGTTCGAACGGCGCTACCGGCGCGGTTCATCAGGCGGACGCGCGGATCAAAAGTCGGCCGCGGCAGCGACCGATTCCTCCAGCGTCACCGGGCTTGCCACCGGCCGGCCAACTCCCACGTAGGTGAACCCGGCCTGCTCCGCTCGAACCCGGTCCAGGCCGTTACGGCCATCGAGCAGGAGCGGCAACCGGACGACGGCGCGCAAGGCGTCCAGGTCGATCGCTCTGAATTCGGGCCAGTCGGTTACCACGACGATCGCCTCTGCACCCTCGGCTGCAGCCAACGGGCCATCCATGATCTCCACGACATCCGCCAGGTGTGCGGGTAGCGCCGTCACGGCTGGATCGTAGGCGCGCACGCGCACGCCTTCGACGGCGAGCTCTGCGGCGATCTCCAAGGCGGGAGCGTGTCGAAGGTCGTCGGTGTTCGCCTTGAACGCGAGGCCGAATAGGCAAACCCGCCGTCCGACCAACGTGCGCAAGTGCCGCTGCAGCTGACGCCGCACCCACCGCCGCTGATCGGTGTTGATGTCGTTCGCGGCTTGCAGCATCCGAGCCTGTACGCCGCGCGTTTGAGCCATGCCCTGCAACGCCACGATGTCCTTGGGGAAACAGGAGCCGCCCCACCCGACGCCGGCGGCGAGGAAGTGCGGGCCGATGCGGGGATCGAGTCCGATCGCGTGGGCAACCCGAGTGACGTCTGCGCCCATCTCCTCGGCGATCGTCGCGATCTCGTTGATGAAGGAGATCCGAACCGCAAGGAACGCGTTCGCCGCGTATTTCGTGAGTTCTGCGGTGGGAGGGTCGGTGACCACCACAGGCACGTCCTCGTCGGCCGCTGCGGCCGTTCCGGCCAACCCCGCCGGCAGCCAGGTGGGGAGCCTTCTGGCGACGATCGGCTCATAGGCCTCGCGCACCCGCTCAACTGCCTTCGAGGTCATCGCGCCGATCACGATCCGATCGGGAAACAGGAAATCGCGGATCGCGGTCCCCTCCGCTAAAAACTCCGGATTCACTGCGACGCATGCATTGTCGTCGCCACGCGTCTCGACCACCAACGAACGGAGGTAGCTGGCGGTACCCACCGGGGCGGTGCTTCGAGAGACGATCGCGGTGCCGGCAGGGGCATGCGTCGCGACCGCCCGGGTCGCATCGATCAACCCCCGCATGTCGACGCTGCCGTCGGGAAGGTTCGGGGTCCCGACGCAGATGAACACGATGTCGGCTCCGGCCGTCGCTTCCCGGGCGTCGGTATGGAACGTGAGTTCCCCTCGTGCGATGGTCCGGCGCAGGAACTCAGGCAGGTAGGGCTCGACGAACGGCGTCTCTCCGCGACGCAGGCTCTCGATACGCGCGGCGTCGACGTCGAGAACACGGAGGCGGTGCCCGATGGTCGCCAAGCTCACGGCCGAGACCAGGCCGACGTGGCCGGCTCCGACGACGGTGATCCGCAGCCGTCTG
>JBDTXD010000116.1:0-5379 GCA_040006375.1 Actinomycetota bacterium | reverse complement strand
GTCCCCACCTCGTGGTGGTGGACCTCGATGGTGAGGCCGACCTTCTCCAAGTTGAGCACCATGTCGGTCCGTAGGTCCTGATACTTGTCCGTGGGGGGCAGGGCGAAGTAGCCACCCTTGTACCGCGGTTTGTAGCCAAGGTTCCCGCCGACCTCCTCGGTGCCGCTGGCCCAGGCGCCGGCGACGGAGTCGATGTGGAAGTAGCCCTCGAACTCGTTCTGGTCATACCGGATGGAGTCGAAGATGTAGAACTCGGCCTCGGGCCCCCAGAATGACTGTTCGGCGATGCCGGTGGTCTTGAGGTACGCCTCGGCCTTCCTCGCGATGTTCCGCGGGTCGCGGCTGTAGTCCTCGCCCGTGATGGGGTCCTTCACGAAACACGTGATGTTGATGGTCGGGTGCTTCGTGAACGGGTCCATATAGGCGGTCTCGGGGTCCAGGGCTAGGAGCATGTCCGACTCCTGGATCTCCTGGAACCCACGGACGGAGGAGCCGTCGAAGGGCTGGCCCTCGTCGAACTTCTGCTCGGTCAGTTCGTGGATGGGCAGGCTCAGGTGCTGGACCGCGCCGATGAGGTCGGTGAACCGCAGGTCGACGATCACCGCGCCCTGCTCCTTGGCCATCGCGATGACGTCTTTCGGTGTGGCCACGAGGCTTCCCCTTTCGCTCGAACTCCGGCTTGCCGCAAGCCTAGGGGTGGGGGGCGACATCGGTGTAACCGCGACGTTAACTCTCCGTTACGAAGAGAGATTCCGAAGGGGTTCTCGATGCAGTAGGTGCAGTAGTCCAAGCCGAGGGTCAGGCCTAGCCCCACCACCACGGAGGACATCTTCGAGCGGGAGACCGAGCGGGCAAAGGAGCGGAGACCCTGGGGAGGGTTTTTCCCCAGGGTCTGACGTCCGCAAGCGTCATCCGCGTTCTACGAGATGGTGAAGTCCACGTGCATCCCTTGGCCGTAGTGTCCGGGAAGGTTGCAGAAGAAGACGTAGTGACCTGGGGCGAGGTTGATCTTCAGTGTCTTCGTGGTCCCAGGTTGCATGTCTCCGGTTTCTCCGACGTTGGTCCCGGCCGTGTCTTCGTTGATCCGGTCCGGTTCCCCTTCGAAGCTCTTGATCGCGATGTCGGCCGCGGCGGTGTCGGTGGACAGGACGACGAACTCATGAGTTATCGTCCCGCTGTTCGTCACGGTGAAGGTAGTCTTGCCCGACGGCAGAGTTGAGACCGGCGGAGTGACAGACCACTCAGCTACGGTGACCGGGACGCCGCTCCCCTGCGGGACAGCGCTCGGTGCGCCCGTCGTCGCGATCGCGCCCGTGCTTGCCGGAGCAGTCGCGCTCTTCGAGCTGGTGCATGCCGCCGCGAGCAGGAACACTGCAACCGTGGCCGGGGCCAGCCACTTCTTAGTTTCCATCACTGTTTCCATCATTTTCCTTTTCGTTTGGACTATTAGTCAGTATGCGCGTCGAGTCCCGCCCGTCAGGGGGCCGGCTGTCCTGTCTCCGAAGGGACCCTTGGCGCACACGGCAAGGCAGCCGAGGGTCGCCGAGACCTCGCGACGAACAGCGATCTGGGCCAAGCGGCTGGAGGACGAGGCTAGCGGGGATCACGTCCCGAAAGTCGACCGAGCGCGGCGCGTCGTCCTCGGGTAGGGACTCGGGACCACCCATATGCCAGGGATCATGCGGTGATAGGTGTCGAGGTCCAGCCATCTATCGGCGAGCGAAGCCGATCCCCACGTGTCCCGAGATCACGCCCACATCACCGGCGTGGAGTTCACCCGCCCAGACGATCAACGCAAGATGCTCGCACCCGATGCCAGCCACGTGCTCAAGAGGATCGCGAAGGGGGACCAGTTCATAGTTCAGGAAGGGGATCTGCTCGTCCTCGTCCGGCCCCAACCGTGTTCGACCTGCGGCGAGTCCGTCCTCCCCTTCAGGCTGAAAGAACCCCCCAGCAATCCTTCCCTTCTAGCGCCGGTACCCAGAACCCCCCTGTGCTGGCGGCACAGGTGTTGGCCCATCCGTTACGCGCGGAACCCCCCGGGGGGACCGGGGGGCCAAGGGGGTGGGGATCCGCGTGTGTGCTGGACGGGCCGGTCCAGGTTTATGGGTTGTGTCTCCGGCCGGTGCTGGAGGCGTCCCCTACGATCCGACGTGCGGAGGGAACGAGCGCCGGCACCGGCCGGAACGTCCAGCTCAGGAGCGCGAGACCGAGGGGGATGAGTCCCGGGAGGGGGACTAGCGTCGCGGTCCTGAGCAGGTCCTTCATGCCACTGTTGTCGGCGTTACGTACGTCCCTGGCGTAGGCCCCGGAAGAGTCATCTTCTGTGGCTCGCGATTGCTAGGTCATCGGACCCGGGACCTTCAGGCCCGCCGTTTGCCCGGACGGGGGGCCGTTAGTCCTCGGGGTCGGCGGCCCGGTACCCGACGCTGCGCACCGTCTCGATGAGGTGCTCGTACTCGGGGCCCAGCTTCGCCCGCAGCCTCCGGACGTGGACGTCCACGGTTCGCGTGCCGCCGTAGAAGTCATATCCCCACACCTCGCGGAGCAGGGACGGCCTGGTGAAGACCCGTCCGGGCCGCTCGGCCAGGTAGCGGAGCAGTTCGAACTCCTTGAACGTGAGGTCGATGGGCCGGCCGTCGGCCCTCACGCGGTAGGAGTCCGTGTCGATGGAGAGCGGCCCCAGCCGAACCACGGTGCCGTCGCCCGCGCCCGCCCGCCGGCGCAGCATGGCGATCCGCACATCCAGCTCTCCCCCCGGCGCCCCCGGATAGACGAACTCGTCCGCGACCTCGGCCCAGGGATACCGCTCCAACAGATGGCGTTCGACGATGACCATGACCGGCGCCCGGGCATCGCGCGTTCGCAGGTCCAGCAGCACGCTCCACGCTTGGCCCGCGTTCTCGGCCGCATCGACCAGAACGGCGACGGGTTCGATGGCCAGGACATGGGGGAGCGAGAGGACGGAAAGCGGTTCGAGCTTGACGTCCAGGCGCAGTTCGGAAAGGGCCGGGAGCGCGGCCGCGGGCGAGCGATCGGACAGGAGCGCGAGGAACGGCATCGGTTTCTTCACCATACTTGCTCGGCTCCGGCGCCGGTAGGCTTGACCTGCGATGTTGTCAGTCCAGCGACTCCTTACCTACCGGTGGCAGGTGCCGCACCAAGCGTTCACGGTTACCACCGACGACGGGGTCCACATCGTGGGAACCGCGCTCGCCGCCGAAGACACGTCGCGCCCAGCGCTGGTCCTGGCGCACGGACTCATGGGCTGGCACCGGCGCAAGCGCTTCGCGCGCTTCGCCGAGGAGCTGACTCGCTGGTTCGCGGTCTATGCGATGGACCTTCGGGGGCACGGCGCGAGCGGCGGCCTCAGCGACTACGGCGGCGCCGAGATCTCCGACATCGACGCGGTGGTTGCGCTCGCGCACGGACGAGGGCACGCGACCGTCGTCACCATGGGGATGTCGATGGGGGCCATCAGCGTGATCCGGCACGCGGCGCTCGTCGGCAACGTCGACGCGGTCGTGCCCATCAGTTCCCTCGCGTGGTGGGGTTGGCGCGACACGGCGCATCCGAAGGTCGCCGGGTGGATGGACCGGCGGATCGTGGCGAAACGCGGCCGCCGGATGCTGCGCCTCTGGGGCTCGCGCCTGCCCGACCAGTGGACCGAGCCTGCCTCGCCCGAACAGGTCGTCGGGGACATCTCGCCCATCCCGCTGCTCCTGGTCCACGGCGATCACGACGCTCTGTTCACCCTGCCGCATGCGGAACTCCTCTTCGAACTCGCGGGCGAACCGAAGCGATTCCTCATCGGGCGCGGCGGCCGGCACGCCGAGGACCTGATCCAGCCGGGCTTCGCCGAGCTCCTGGCGCGCAACATCTTCGAACTGCTGGAACAGGGCAGATGATCCGGGTCCGCGTCTTCGCCGCGTTGCGTGAACTGGCCGGCGCCGGTCAGTTCAGCGTCGAAGGGCACTCGGTCGGTGAGGTGGTCGATGCAACGATCGCCGCCGTTCCGGCCGAACACACCGAGCGGTTCGGGCAGATCGCTTCGGTGAGTTCATTCGTGGTGAACGGCGAGCGAGCCTCGCGCGAGACGCCGATCGCCGACGGTGACGAGGTCGCGATCCTCCCGCCGGTGAGCGGGGGCGGAGTGGGAGGACGCACCGTGCTCCTCCTAGGCGCCGGCGAGTTCGAACCGTGGTCGGAGGCGGCGGAGCGGGCGGCACTGGTCCGAGCCCGGTCCGGGGACGGTTCGGTCGCCATCCTGCCCACTGCGAGCGCGCCTGAGGGCCAGCATGTGTTCGAGCGCTGGGCGCGGATGGGTCTGGATCACTACGCTGATCTCGGCATCCCGGCCCGCCTGGTCCCACTCATGAGTCGCCAGGACGCCGCTCGCGAAGAGCTCATCGAACAGGTCGCCCTTGCGAGCATGATCTTCTTCTCCGGCGGCCGGCCGTCCTACCTTTCGGCGACCCTTCGGGGAACGCCGTTCTGGACCGCGGTGCTCGCCGCGCTGGATAGGGGCGCCGTGTTCGCCGGGTGCAGCGCTGGTGCGATGGTCGCTGGCGCCGCGCGCAGAGGCCGCCGCCGCCGATTCGATCCGTGGGGATCGGGGCTCGAGGTGGTCCCCGGGCTGATCGCCGGCGTCCACTGGGACGCGGTGCCCCGGGCGCTATTCCCTGTGCGCGACATCGTGGCCCGTATGGCGCCTCGCGAGGCCGACTTCCTCGGCATCGACGAACATACCGCTGCCCTGGGTGACGCGGACGGCTGGGAGGTGTTCGGGTTCGGCTCGATCCATGTTGGCGTTGGCCGGCGAGCCCGCTCTTACGGCGCCGGCGAACGGTTCACGCTTCCGAATGCCGCCGCGCGACGGTAGCCGGGCAGACGCGCGACCGATCTCAGTCCAGGGCGACGGCGACCAGGTATGGGACGCCGCCGGGCGTGTATCGCGTTTCCACTGCAACCCGTTGCTGGGCCTGCCGAACGATGCGGCGCGGGTCCGGAACGGCGGCAGCCGGGGGCGCGCTCTCGCCCGCAGCGAACCGTTGCACCCCGTAGAGCGCGACCGATCCTGCGACGGTCGCGACGCCCGCTCCCGTCAGGGTGAGGAACCGGCGCCGGCTCACGCACTCGCTCATGGCCGGCTCACCGTTACCTTTCCGCTGCCGGGGAACTCCAGGTACGTCGCGAGCCCGCGCGAGAGGTCGACGTTGTTGCAGCCACAGACGTCGGTGAGGCGCGCGTGCGCCGACCGTCCGCGATAGGTGACCGTCACCCACTGGTTCCGCGCCCATCGTGCCTGCCCGGTCGCGTTCCCCGGCACGGCCACCACCAGATCCATCGTGTGGAAGAACTCGTTGTTCGCCGTGGTGA
>JBDTXD010000115.1:0-5390 GCA_040006375.1 Actinomycetota bacterium | reverse complement strand
CGATCGCCACCGGCCTCATCGTCGCGGTACCGCTCATCATGCGGATCCCGGGCCTGCGGAAGACCTTCGTCGGGCGGGCGGTGGAGATGGTGGGCGGCGCCGCACTCGTCATCAAACTGGCCGAGCTCATCCGGGATTGGGAACGCGAGCAGGCGGCGGGATGAGCGAACAGATGCGCCCGACCCTGGAGATCGGACAGATCACCGTGACCGCCCTGCTGGATGGAGCGGCCGATGCCGGTCCGATGGCCGACTCGTTCCCCGGCGCCCCGCAGGACCAAGCCCTCGCCTACCGCGATCGCTACCCCGGCGTCTTCGGCGCGAACGACGGCTGGCACCTCATAGTGCGCACGTGGCTGATCCGGGCCGAGGGAACCCTCATCCTTGTCGACACCGGGATCGGCAGGGACGGCGCCCCCGGACCCGAGTGGTTCGGTTCGAACGGACGGCTCCTGGAGGAGCTCGAGGCTGACGGGGTCGCGCCGGCCGACGTCGACACCGTCGTGATCACGCACATCCACGACGACCACCTGGGCGGCACGGTCGTCGCCGGCAAGCCCGCATTCCCCGAGGCGCGATATGTCATCCAGACCGCCGACATCTCCTGGCAGCGGGAGCTGGCGACGAAGAGCGAGGAGGACCACGCGTTCTGGAACATCCTGTTGCAGCCACTCGAGGACGCCGGGCTGCTGCACGAGATCCAGGGCGATGCGGAGCTGGTGAGCGGGGTCAGAGCGCAGCTGATGCCCGGCCATACCCCCGGCCATCAGGTGGTCCGCGTCGGATCGGGGACCGAGCGACTGCTCATCAGCGGTGACGCGTTCACGCACCCGATGCAGCTGGAGCACCCCGATTGGACCAACGTATCCGACAACGATCCGGCGGGCGCTGCCGCGAGTCGCCGGAAGCTCATCACCGAACTCGGATCGGATCCGGGCCTGCTCATCGCTCCAACGCACTTCGAAGGACCGTTCGGGCGCGTGTCGCCCGGGCAGGACGGCCTTTCGGGCTGGCGCTCCCTCTAGCTGACCAGCGACCGGATCTGGCGTAGCGCCACCGTCACCTGCGACAGATCGCTGACGCCCTCGGTGGCAAGACTCTTCATGAACCGGTTGAGCCTGGCGACCGACTCCTCGCGCGCTGCCAGGAACGCAATAACGGCCTGGTCGATCGGGACTCCTCCCGCCTCCTCCAGCACCTTCTCTGTCAGCAGGCGCCGGACGGCGAACAGTTCGTCCTCACAGGACTGCTGACCCCAGCGCTGCCAGCGCGTCCCCACCTGGAGCGCCTCCAGCTGGTGCTCGAGCCAGTCCAGCTCCAGCGCCTCGCCCAGCAGGAAGAACCCGCGCGCAACCTCGAGCGGGGACCGGCCCGTCGCGTGGGAGACCGCGATGATGTCGGGTCCGTGCACCAGTTCTCCCTGGAACGCGTGGCGGCGGGCGACGTCCTCGGGGACGCCCTCCATCATCAGACGCCGGGTGTCGCGTTCGTGTTCGTCCCGCCAGCTGTCGGGGCCGATCTGCGAGATCACGCCGGAGAACTCAGCGAACGAATCGCGCGCCTCGCCGATGGCTTCGCTGAGGCGCCGGCCCGCGGCCTGGACCAGATACCAGCGGGAGGTCGTCTCGACCAGCCAGTCGACGCCGGTCATGAGCTCGTTCTGCACCCGTGGGTCGATCTTGCCGTCGAGCGCCTCGACGTCGGCCCACCGGGCGACCGCGCCCGTCACATCGCGGGCGATCCGGAACGCCTTCACCACGTCGGCGGCGTGGGCGCCGGTTTCCGTCATCATCCGGCTCACGAACGTCACGCCCTGGGAGTTCACGACGTCGTTGGCGGCGATCGTCGCGACGAGCTCACGGCGCAGCGGATGCTCGGGCATGAGCTCGCCGAACCGCTCGACCACCTGGGGCGGGAAGTACCGGTGCAGGTCTTGCCCCAGGTACGGCGAATCGGGCAGCTCGCTATGCAGGAGCGCCCGGTAGACGCTCCGCTTCGCGTACGCCAGCAGCACGGCGAGCTCCGGACGAACCATCCCCTGGTTGTTGACGCGGCGTTCCTGCATGTCCTCGGACGTTGGCAGGTATTCGACGTCACGTTCGAGTTCGCCCTCGGCTTCGAGTTGCTGCATGAGGTCCTCGTACGCCTCGATGCGCTGCGTGCTGACCTCCATCTCCTGGCTGAGGATCTGCGCCTGGAGATAGTTGTCGTAGAGCACGTGGGAGACGACGTCCTGCGCGCAGGCCTGGAGCAGTGCGTTGCGCTCATCCATAGTGAGGAAGCCACGCCCCAGCGCCACGCCCAGCAGGATCTTGAGGTTGACCTCGTGGTCGGAGGTATCCACGCCCGCCGAGTTGTCGATGAAGTCGGTGTTGATGCGCCCGCCTGCCAGCGCGTACTCGATGCGTCCACGTTGGGTGAACCCGAGGTTCCCACCCTCGCCCACCACCCGGGCGCGCAGCTCCCCGCCGTTGATCCGGACCGGATCGTTGGAGCGGTCGCCCGCCTCGCCGTGGGTCTCACGCGCGGACTTCACGTACGTCCCGATGCCTCCGTTCCACAGGAGGTCGACCGACGCCTTGAGCGCAGCCTTGATGACCTCACTCGGTGTCATCTCTCCCGGGATGTCTTCACCGATCCCGAGCGCCTTGCGCGCCTGGGGCGAGAGCGTCACGCTCTTGGCCTTCCGGTCGATAACGTCACCGCCCTCGCTCATGAGCAAGCGGTCGTAGTCGTTCCAGCTCGAACCCGGGATGTCGTAGAGGCGTTTGCGTTCTCCGTAGCTCACCATCGGGTCGGGGTCGGGGTCGATGAACACGTTCCGGTGATCGAATGCGCACACCAACTTGCACGTGTTCGTGTAGAGGAGACCGTTGCCGAACACGTCGCCCGACATGTCCCCGATGCCCACCACGGTGAACGTGTCAACCGTGACGTCGACGCCCACCTCGCGGAAATGCCGCTTCACCGACTCCCACGCGCCCCGCGCCGTGATCGCGAGCGCCTTGTGGTCATAGCCCTGGGATCCTCCCGAAGCGAAGGCGTCGTCCAGCCAGTAGCCGTACTCCCGCGCCACGGCGTTCGCCGTATCGGAGAAGGCGGCCGTGCCCTTGTCGGCCGCGACGACCAGGTACGGATCGTCTCCGTCCAGGATGGTGACGCCGTCGGGATGCACCACCGCCCCACCGACCAGATTGTCGGTGAGGTCGAGCAGCCCGCGCATGAAGGTCACGTACTGTTTCTCGACCTCCTGACGGAGTTCCTCGGGCGCGCCCGGACTCCGTCGAAGCACGAACCCACCCTTGGACCCGTCCGGAACGATGATCGCGTTCTTGACCTTCTGTGCCTTCATGAGGCCCAGCACCTCGGTGCGGTAGTCTTCCTTGCGATCGGACCAGCGGATCCCGCCGCGGGCGACCATCCCACCGCGCAGGTGCACGGCCTCCATGTCGGGCGAATACACGAAGATCTCGAACAGCGGGTAGGGCTTGGGCATCTCCGGCACGTCAGCCGAGCGGAGCTTGAAACTCAAACACGGCCTGTCCGGCTGGAACACGTTGGTCCGAACGGTCGCCATGATCGAACCGAGGAACCCGCGAAGGATCCGGTCCTGGTCGAGCGAGACCACCGAACGGAAGTCGGTGTGGACCTGCTGCTTGCGCTCCTCCAGCTCCTCCTCCGAGACCCTCCGGATCGGCGCGAACCGGGCCTCGAAGAGTTCGATGAGGTGGGCGGCGATCTGGGGGTTCTCTGCGAGCGCGTCGTTTCGGTACTCCTCGGTGAACTGCGCGTTCACGCGCTGACCGTACTTGCGGTAGGCGCGCAGGATCTGCACCTGCCGCCAATCCAGCCCGGCGAAGACCACCAGTCGGTTGAGTGAATCGGACTCGGCCTGACCGCGCCACACGGCAGCAATGGCCTCTCCGACCCGCGGCGCCTCGGTCTCCAGGTTGAGGACCGCGCCGCGTCCGTCCAGCACTCCGAAGTCGTGGATGTAGACCTTGCCATCGCCCAGGAGGCCGGTGGGAACCTCCTCCACCGCGCGGAGACCGAGCGCCTCGAGGATCGGCATGAACGCCGACAGGTCGACCTTTCCCCCGGTCTTGTAGAGCTTCACGCGCGTGAGACGCTCACCCCGGGTCTCGTTGCCGATCCCGACGACGAACCCCTCGACGTTGGACTCGAGTTCCTCGAGCATGAGCACATCGTCGACCACCAGGCCCCATTCGTTGCTGGTCTTGTAGTAGTCGGGGAACCTGGGGCCGTACTTCTCGGCGAGCATCCGACCGCGATCTGGGCCCACGTGCGCCTCCAATGCATCGCGCAGGTCGTCGTCCCACGTCCGCGCCAGTCGTTCGACGGCCTCTTCCAGTTCCTCGTACGGCACGTCCGGGATCTGCTGTTCTGGCCCGACGTGCACGGTGAAGAAGATCCGCGCCGACTCCGTCTCGCCCAGCGACAGGTGGTAGTCCACCGTGGAGCCGTTGAAGCGCTTCATGAAGAGCGACTGGAGATTCTTCCGGAGCTCGGCGTTGAACCGGTCCCGCGGGAGCGCCACCACGATGCTCACGCTGCGGCTGTCGATATCGCGGCGGACCAGCACGCGGATCCCGCCGTGCTTTTCCAACTGGAGGAGGCCGACGACCAGCTCTCGGAGTTCCCCGGCCGAGGCCTGGAAGAGTTCGTCTTTCGGGAAAGACTCGAAGAGTTCGACCGCTTCCTTGTAGTCGTGCGAACCGGGGATCAGGTCTTCCCACGTGATGATCTGCTGCAGCTTGTGGTGCAGGAGCGGCGTCTCGGTCGCCGGATCCATGTACGCCTTCGAGGTGAAGAGCCCGATGAGGCGGGATTCGCCCACCACCTTCCCCTCCGCATCAACCTTGCGGACACCGATGTAGTCCATGCGCGCGCGCCGGTGAACCGTTGAGTAGGCGTTCGTCTTGCTGAACACGAGCAGGTCGCCGTCCTGGATGCGCCGGCGGATCTCCGGTGGGAGCTGGTCCAGCGGCGTCGGGATGCTGAACGACGAGTGTTCGACGTCGGAAAGGATGCCGAGACCGCTGCCAGGTACGGCGCTGATCGCCAGCCCCTCGGCCGAATCGATCAGCTCGTACTCGCGGAACCCCAGGAGCACGAAGTTCAGATCGAGCAGCCACCTCAGGAAGTCAACGGTCTCGCTCACCTCCTCCGGCGGGTACCGAACACCGGCGTTCTTCGCACCCTCGATCATCGCGCCGACCTGCGCCTGCATGGGCACGAAGTCGCGGATGACCAGGTGGACGTCGCGGAGGATTTGGGAGATCTGGTGCTCAAGATCCTCTTTCTCCTCGTCACTCAGCCGGCGGTCGAGCTCGAAATGCATGACGGACTCGCGGTGGTCCGCGTCGCGCG
>JBDTXD010000114.1:0-5443 GCA_040006375.1 Actinomycetota bacterium | reverse complement strand
TGCGGTAGCGATAGGGCATCATCAGGTTCGGCGTCGAGATATCGGCCAGGTGGTAGCCCGTCTGCGTCATGCCCAGAGGCGTGAAGATGTTGTCGATGCAGTAGCCTCAGACGCTGGGCTCTGCGCGAAGCACGGGTCCCTCACGCCTGCCGAAGAGGCCCTCGACGGGGGCGGGGAGCTTCTCCAACTGCTCCCGGAGGGACTCGAGGCCCGCCAGGTCCAGCGCGATCAGTTCCTTCGGCGGCTCGAAGAGCTTGTCCAACACCAGCTGCCGAACCTCGACACCGCGCGGCGTAAGTGCGATCGCTTTCACGCGTCGATCCGAGGGATGGGTCTTGCGCTCGACCAGACCTCGGTCCTCGAGCCGGTCGACCAGCGAGGTCATCTGCGAGGCGTCGCACCGCATGAGTTCGGCCATCACGCCCATCGGGCGAGGTTCATCGGGAAGGATGATGGCCAGCGCCTTCAGGTGACCCGGAGTGAGGCCGAGTTCGCGGAGGACGGTGAGGTGCTCGCCATCCTGGATGCGTTCCATCGTGAACTTCGACATCAAGCGCCAGACCTCGCCCGCTATCTCCTTCTTCGATCTCCCGCGCATGCCCTCAATGATACTCTCGATAGCACGATAGTCCATATACGCCGACCTTTGACCTCTCCCGATACTTGACGCCCCTTAACTAGTTGTGACAGGGTGCTGCCTATGACTGATGTAGCGATAGGAGTTCGAGGGCTCGCCAAGCACTTCGGCAAGGTCGTGGCGCTCTCCGGCGTAGATTTCGAAGTGCCCGCTGGAACCGTTCTTGGCCTGCTGGGCCCGAACGGCGCGGGGAAGACCACCGTTGTCCGGATCCTCTCCACGATCCTTCGACCCGATGGTGGGACCGCAGAGGTGCTCGGCCGTGACGTCGTTCGAGAGCCCGAGGCGGTTCGTCGCAGGATCGGTCTCGCGGGGCAGAACGCGGCGGTCGACGCGAACCTGACCGGTCGCGAGAACCTGGAGATGGTCGGGATCCTGGCGCAGATGCGCAAACCCGACATCAAGCCACGAGCGCTCGAGCTGTTGGAGCGCTTCCAGCTGACCGAGGCCGCGGACCGGCCGCTCCGGACCTACTCCGGCGGCATGCGCCGACGCTTGGATATCGCCGCGTCGCTGGTGAGCAAACCTCTGGTGCTGTTCCTGGACGAGCCCACCACAGGGCTCGACATCACCAGCCGCAACGAGTTGTGGCAGATGATCCGCGAACTGGTCGGCGACGGCACGACGGTCTTGCTGACCACCCAGTACCTGGAGGAAGCCGACATCCTGGCCAGCCGCATCGCGGTGGTCGACGGCGGGCGCGTGATCGCCAACGACACACCGGACGCCCTCAAGGCACAACTCGGCAGCACGGTGTTCGAGATGGACATCCCCGCAGGAGGCGAACGCGCGGAGGGCTTGCTCGCGCCCATCGTCAAGGGCCGGGTGGAGCGCGAAGGAGATCATCTTCGGATCACCTCCGAACACGGCGCCCGGGCGTTGATCGAGATCCTTCGGACACTCGATGCCGCCGACCTGGAGCCTGAATCCCTGGCAGTGCGTGAGCCGAGCCTGGACGATGTCTTCCTTGCGCTGACGGGCCACCACGCCGAGGCCGAAGCCGGGGAGACCGCAGTAAGCTCATCGACGGGAGACGCAGCATGAGTGCTCTCGCAACGGAAGCGGCCACCAGGGAAAGCCGTGACCGGCAGATCCCCTTCGGTGGCGTGCGCGACACAGCGGCGATCGTGAAACGCAACCTGTACGGCTACCTCCGGGTGCCCCAACTGTTGGTGTTCTCCACGGTCCAGCCGGTGATCTTCGTGATCATGTTCCGCTACGTGTTCGGCGGAGCCATCGGAGGGACGAACGGGCCTTACGTCGACTTCCTGATGCCCGGGATCTTCATCCAGACGGTCGTGTTCGGGTCCATCGCCACGGCGATCGGTCTGGCCACCGATATGAAGAGCGGGCTGATGGAACGCTTCCACGCGCTGCCGATGGCCCGTTCCGCCGTGCTCACCGGCAGGACCATCGCCGACCTGATCCGGAACCTGTTCGTCGTCATCCTGATGATGGTCGTAGGGTTCCTGGTCGGCTGGCGCATCCACACGAACGTGTTCGGCTTGATCGCTGCCGCACTCCTGGTCATGCTATTCGGCTTCGCGATGTCGTGGATCTTCGCGACGCTCGGGCTCGCGCTCGGCGATCCGGAGTCCGCCCAGGCCGCGGCGTTCCCGGTCCTTGCGCCGTTGGTCTTCGCGTCGTCGGCGTTCGTGCCGGTGGACAAGATGCCGGGCTGGTTGCAGGTGTTCGCGAACCACCAACCCGTTTCCATCACGGTGAACGCGGTCCGGGCGCTCACGTTGGGAGGACCCACGGCTACCTCTGTGTGGCAGGCGCTCGCGTGGATGGTCGGGATCCTCGTGGTCTTCGCGACCCTGTCCGTACGGATCTATCGCAAGACGGTCTGAACGGTCACCAGGTCCAGGTCAGGTGAAGCACAGGCGGCAGCGCCGACGGGTCGCCGAGTGTCATGATCATCTCCTGAGAGTTGCTGCCATCGACTAGGACCCTCTCGGAGGCGAGCGGCTTCCAGCCCAGGCGGCTGTAGAAGCTCGCGTTCTCCGGATCGCAGAACAGCATGCCGATGTCGAAGTCGAACCGGTCCCCTCGGATGTGCTCGCCCGCCTTCCGCATCAGGGCGGAAGCGTGTCCCTCGCCGCGGAACGCCGGGTAGGTCATGACGCCGCCCACACCCCCGATGCGCATCGTCCGGCCCTGGCTCTCCTCGACGTCCACGGGGATCACCTCAACATGACTCACGAGGACGTTGCCGGCGGCCCGAACGAAGTGCACACCTTCCCGGTCGTCATCTAAGCGGTCGCGGAGTCGGTCATCGCCCGCGGCGGTGTCGTCCCAGAGGATCCGTGCGAAGGCGAGCACCTGGATCTCCAGTTCGCGGGGGAGCTCGGAGCGCATGTAGACGCGGTCGTCGATCTCGGGAGGCATCTGCGTCCCGTTACCGGGTCCCGAGCATGTGGGCGACCGTGGCCGCCGCCTCGATGCCGCTCCCGACCGCGCCCTCGATCCAGCCCGCGCCCTCGGAGGCGATGTCGGAACCTGCGAACGCGAGCTGCGCTTCAGACTCCTCCAGCGCATCGAACGTGCCGTCGCCGAACCAGCCCGGCGGGATGGAGAGCCACGTGCCCTTCGAGAAGGGGTCGGACACCCAGTCGTGGCCGTCCGTGGTGACCACCCTGGCTTTGGGCAGGTGCGCCTGCACCGCGCGCGCAACGGCGTCCTTGTCGGAGAGATCGACGCGATCCTGCACGGAGAACCCCATGAACAGCCGACCGTCCGCGGTGGGTTTGGTCACGAACCCGGCGTTGATCGGCGTCTCCCAGCCCATGCCCAGGTACGAATCAGGTGCGTCTTGCACCACAGCGAGCACCTTCGAGACCTCGCCGACCTGGCGCTCGGCGGCCACACGTTGTTTCGCGGGAGCCAGCGGCGGATCGAACCGAACATCGGCCCAACAGTTGATGGGGAGCGCCACGACCGCGGCGGCGGCCGTCATCGTGGTCCCGTCTGCCAGCGTCACCGACACGCCGTCATCCTCCTGCGTCACCGCCGCGATCACCGACCCGAATCGGACGTCCAGCCCTTCGGCCATCGCGTCGATGAGGCTCTTCGTGCCGTCGGTGAGCAGCTCTCCCACATCCACGAAGGCGTCCATGGGGGAGTAGCCGAGTTCGACCATGTCCCACAGGAGGGGCAACACCGAGCATCGCTGGATCCGACTGCCGCCCATCGAGGCGAGGAACGCGCGGAGGTAATCGGCCGACTCGGGGTCGGCGCCGATGGCGTCGATGCATCCGGCGGCGGTGATGTCGGGGGACTTGAGCCCCGTTCGCTCTTCGCTCTCGAACGCGGCCGCCGTGTCCCGGAGCGCCGCGGTGAGTCCGGACTCCGCAAGCTTGGTCTGCAGATCCTCGACCGCGCCCGGCCCCTGGCTGCGCTCGGCGCCTCGGATCCACGCCAGCATGTTGATCGTCTCCGGCGGAGAGGTCACTGCGGCGCCGTAGCGCGTGATCTCGGCGGCCAGGTGCGGCTGCGTGGCTCGGGAGAAGAACATCCCCCCGTACTCGACCCCGACGCCGGCTCCCGGCATCTCGCGGTACCACGTCCGTCCGCCGATCCGATCGCGCGCCTCCAGGACGATCACGCTGCGGCCGGACTCCGTCAGGTCCCGCGCGGCGGCCACGCCCGCGAACCCCGCTCCCAGCACCAACACATCGGCGTCCATCGAGGCCGGAGCCTAGCAGCGAGTGCGATGGGGCAGGTTGCGTCGAGTAGATTCTTTGGCCGGCAGCGACGCCAATAGGGACATGACGATCCGCAACTGGAACACCACGACGAAACTGCTCCAACTGATGGAAGCCGTACCTCCAGCCTGAGAGCCGGCTGCGCAGACCTACAATGCCCCATGGCAAGGATCGTGGTCGCCGGCGGGTCGGGGTTCATCGGTAGTCATCTCATCCCCACGCTGCTCTTCCGCGGCGATGAGGTCATCGTGTTCACCCGGAGCGACCAGCATCGGCCCGACCGTCCAGCCCCGCAGCTCCGGCACGTTCGTTGGGATCCAGCGGCCCCGGGGCCCGAGGTCATCGAAGCGCTGACCGGCGCCGATGCGGTGATCAACCTCGCCGGCGTCAACATAGGGAGCCGCCGATGGACCAGGAAACGCAAGGCGGCGCTCATCGACAGCAGGGTCCGAACGACCGAGGCCATCGTCGGCGCTATCGCCGGCCTGGCTCTGGCCGCGCGCCCTCGCGTACTCGTCAACGCCTCGGGGATCGACTACTACGGCGACCGCGGCGAGGAGAAGGTGTCAGAGACGTCTTCTGCGGGAGACTCGTTCCTCGCCCAGCTGTGTGTTCGATGGGAGCGCGCTGCGCTAGAGGCCGAGGGGAGCGGGGTGCGCCTGGTGCTCATGCGGACGTCGGTGGTGCTGGCGCCCGATGCCATCACGCTCAAGCTGATGGCGCTTCCGTTCCGGTTCTTCCTGGGCGGTCCGCTGGGAAACGGGAAGCAGCGCTTCACATGGATCCATATCGATGACCTGACGGCGCTCTATCGGCTGGCGATCGACGACGAGCGGCTCTCGGGTCCCGTCAACGCCGCCGCACCGGATGTCCCGGCGCAGGCCGAGGTCGCTCGCGAGTTGGGGAAGGTGCTGCACCGGCCGAGCCGGCTGCGCGCCCCGGCGTTCGCGCTCCGCCTGGCTTTAGGCGAGCAGGCCGATCTCCTGCTGCATGGTCGCGTCGCCGTGCCGGAGGTCGCGACGAAGCTCGGGTTCTCGTTCCTGTATCCGACGCTTGATGGCGCGCTGCGCGCGTGCCTGGGACGCGATAGGCCACGTTC
>JBDTXD010000113.1:0-5458 GCA_040006375.1 Actinomycetota bacterium | reverse complement strand
GCCCTGGCGGGAGAGCCCGGCCATGGGTCCGAGCGCCGCGAGCGCCAGGGCCACGGAGATGACGCCGAGGACCCGAGCCGCTCCGTGCTGTCGCGCGAAGAGCAACGTCGTGGAGAGCGCGACCCCGATCACGGTCGCGAGGCAGAGCCGGACGCTCCACGTTCCCGCATCGCTCCCCGCCACAGCACCGGCCCGCGCCGATGCCCACGCTGCCAGGGAGAGCACCAGGAAGACCGCGCCGTTCAGTTTGAAGAAGCCGCGCTTGACCTCGCCCCAGATCGGCGTCAGCCAGAGGAACGCGAGGCCGCCCGCCATCACCTGGGCGAGCACGAGCGCCATGACTCCTGCCGAGCCCTTCACCGTCCGCCTCGCATCGGTCGACAGCCTAGCGGCCATACCTGAAGACCAACCCGCGCCGGTAGGCTGTGCGGATGCAGGATTGGCGCTCCTACGACGGCGTGGCCACCACCTATGAGCGGGTCCACGCGTTTCGGTTCGCCGAGGTCGCCAAGGATCTGTTCGAACTCTGCGGCCTGACAGCGGGCCAGCGTCTACTGGACGTGGGGACCGGGACGGGTGCGGCGCTCGAGCTCGCGGACGGCGCATGGCCGGTTGGGATCGACGCGTCGCCAGCGATGGTCGCCCACGGACACGCGGCGCGACCGAAGATCCGCCTGATCGCGGCGGAGGCCGTCGACCTTCCGTTCCGCGCCGGGACCTTCGATGTGGTGACGGCGAACTTCGTGCTCGCGCACTTCACGAAGGCAGAGACCGCACTGCACGACATGTTGCGCGTGCTCAAGCCGGGCGGCAAGCTCGCCGTATCCTCGTGGTCGGACGGACGCGACACCTTCGCCGACACCTGGCGGGAGCTGGTGGAAACGATCGTCCCGCGCACGATGCTCGATCCCACGTACGACCGGGCGGTCCCCGGGCACGGGCGCTTCGCGAAGCGGAACCAGCTGGAAGAGCTGTTCCTGGAGGCGGGACTCAGGAAGGTTCGCAGCGACCCCCGCCGCTACCGCTGGGCCTACGGCGTGGACGAGTACGTGGATGGTCTCGCCGTGTTCGCAACGGGACGGTTCGTTCGCCAGATGCTGGGCGAGGACGCGTGGGCGGGATTCCTGGACCGGGCGAAGGCGACGTTCCGCGAACGCTTCGCCGATCCACTCAACGACTACCGCGACGTGCTGGTGTGCGTCGGCACCAAGGGATAAACAGGGGTTTCCCGCAAAGGTCCATCCGATATAGTCCGGCCTCGTGTACCGCTCTCGGACATTCGCCGGGCTCTTCGCGCTGGTAACCGCGCTGTCGGTTGCGTTCGCTACGCTCCCCGCCGCGCAGGCCGAGAAGCACAAGAAGGCCGATCCCCAGGGCATCTTCAAGCTCGACCACCTGATCTTCATCGTGCAGGAGAACCGGTCGTTCGATCAGTACTTCGGCACGTTTCCGCACGCCGATGGTCTTCCGACGAACAACGCCGGCCACTTCACCTCCTGCATCCCGAACCCCTACCTCGGGCATTGCGCCCCCCCCTACCACACCTCGAGCATCTGGCAGCTCGGAGGACCTCACGGGCACCCGCAGTCCGTCATGGACGTCGCCGGCGGCCACATGAACGGCTTCATCCGGGCGCTGCCGGACGTCTCGTCCAAGTGCTGGGTCCATCCCAAGAAGCAGGCCTGCAGGTCCTACGTCGGTCCGCAACTCCAACCCGACGTCATGAGCTACGTCACCAGGCGGGAGATCCCGAACTACTGGGCCTACGCGAAACACTTCGTACTGCAAGATCACATGTTCGCGTCGACCGACTCCTGGACCCTGCCCTCCCACCTGTTCCTGGTCTCAGGATGGGCGGCGCTCTGCTCCCACCGGCACAACCCGATGTCGTGCAGATCCGACATCAGCTTCCAACAGAAATCCGAACGATGGGGATACGGGACGCCGCCCATCTACGCGTGGACCAGCATCATGTACCTGTTGGACAAAGCGGGAGTGTCCTGGGGACAGTACGTGGGCAACGCCACGTGCATGACCAGGCCGGGATGCACCCTCCCGCCGGGCGCCAACCCGGACGACACCACGGCCTCGAGCCACAACGTCGTCGGCGGCTTCACCACCGTCGCCGCCCATCATGATCTCGGGAACGTCCAGACGCACAAGGAGTTCGTGAAGGACGCCGCCGCCGGACGGCTCCCCGACGTGAGCTGGGTCATCCCCGGCGAACCCGAGAGCGAACACCCGGGGAGTTCGGGGAGCATCCACGACGGGGAGAACTACGTCACTCGCATGATCAATGCGGTCATGAAGGGACCGGACTGGAACAGCACGGCCATCTTCTTGACGTGGGACGAATGGGGTGGCTTCTACGATCACGTGGTCCCACCCAATGTCGACCACAACGGACTCGGCCTACGTGTTCCGGGCATCGTCATCAGTCCGTACGCCAAGGAAGGCAAGATCGATAGCCAGACCCTTTCGTTCGACTCCTACCTCAAGCTCATCGAGGATCGGTTCCTGGCTGGGCAGCGTCTGGACCCGCAGACCGACGGACGGCCCGACCCCCGGCCCACGGTTCGGGAAACGCTCTCGCGCTATGGCGACATCACCAAGGCGTTCGATTTCTCGCAGCCTCCGCGAGGGCCCTTGATCTTAGCGCCGACGAACGGGTTCCTCGATCAGCCCGCGCCCCCGTTCTCACGCGTGGCCCGTCCGAACCACTGGCCGTAACGACCAGCCCCGCGATCGCGCGCTGACGCGCGATCCCGTTGGCGCTCAGCAACGCACGGGCGCGGATGTACGCGGGTTGTCCGCGACGTTAGCCTCATCGAACGAGGGCGGCCGCGGCGGTGTCGCATGGGGGCCCGTCGCGCAGCGCTCCGGGTGTCGCCGGGGCATGCGGGGTCATGGGTGAGAAGTACAGGAAGAGTGGCTTGTCGGCGGGCGGGGATCCCACGGACGACACGGGACATTCCTCAGCTCAGGTCCAGCACACGGAAGGGTTCGGCGTGGTCGACGCCGAGCTTCTGCCCCTCGCGCGCGGCGTCCTCGCCCAGGAACTCCTCGAAGAAACGGATGCCATCGCTGAGCTGGCTGTCGTGGGCCGCGAGCGCCTCGATCTTCGTTCGGAAGAAGCCGGTGATGTCCTCGGTGTGGTTCGGTTCGTTGCTCCAACCGAGCCAGACGTCGTTGACGTCCTTCAGCTCCAGGCCTTGCTCGAGGTGCTCGGGGAGGAAATGTGGGTTGCCCGCGGCAGGGAACGCGGCATCCAGCGCCACCCAGCCCGCCGTCCGATGATCCGAATGGTTGTAGTAGCGGTTCTCGAAGAAGACGGCCGTTGGGTCGCACGAGACGACGGTCTCCGCGCCCAGCTCCCGGATCCGGCGGACCGCGGGCTCACGCATCTCATGCGTGTTCTCGAGCTCTCCATCGTGGTTCTGGATGATCCGCGCGCTCGAAAGCCCCAGGATCTGGGCGGCTGCCTTCGTCTCCTCGGCGCGGGTCGCGGCGAGCTCGGCGCGGTCACGCGCGGCATCACCCGACCCTCGGTCGCCGTTCGTGAGGATGAGCAGGTGTACCTCGCGGCCGGCGGCGGCCCATTTGGCCAACACCCCGCCGGCACAGATCTCCGCGTCGTCCGGATGCGCGAAGACCCCGAGTACCGGCCCGGTTCGCGGCCCCGCCGACCCGACCATCATCGCTTCCCGGCTCGGTCCATCACGAACTTCACCAGCGTGCGGACCGGCATGCCGGTCGCCCCGCGTGGCGCGAGCGGTGTCGCCTTCTCCGCGAATGCGGGACCCGCGATGTCCAGATGCACCCACGGGATGTCCCCGACGAACTCGGCCAGGAACAGAGCCGCCGTGATGGCGCCGCCGTACCGATCGCCGATGTTCTTGATGTCCGCAACGGTCGAGTCGATGAGCTTGCGGTAGTCGCGGTAGAGCGGCAGCTGCCACATCGGCTCGTCCACCGCGTTACCCGCGTCGACGACCTCGCGCGTGAGATCGTCATCGTTGCCGAACGCACCGGCGATGTCGTTCCCCAGCGCCACCATGCAGGCACCCGTGAGGGTCGCCGTGTCGATGATCAGCTGCGGCTTCTTCTCCGTCAGGTAGGCCAGCGAATCGGCCAGGACCAGGCGCCCCTCGGCGTCGGTGTTGAGGACCTCGGAGGTGGTGCCGCCGCGGTGGCGGATCACATCGCCCGGGTGCTGGGCGTGCCCGCCCGGCATGTTCTCGCTGCAGGGGATGACCGCGATCACGTTGATCTTCGGTTTGAGCTGCGCAAGTGCGCGCATCGTCCCCAGGATGGACGCCGCCCCGCCCATGTCCTCCTTCATGTTCTCCATTGACTTGGGGTCCTTCAGCGAGAGGCCACCGGAATCGAACGCGATCCCCTTGCCCGTGAGCGCGATCGGCGTCTGCTTCCCGGCGCCGGTGTAGGTCAACTCGATCATCCGTGGCGGGTTGGCGCTTCCCTTGCCGACCCCGATGATCCCGCCGAATCCCCCGGAAACGAGCTGCGCGCCCGACCACACCTTGCAGGTGAGCCCGACGGACTTCGCCATCTTCTGGGCCTCGATGGCGATCTGCGCGGGCGGCATGTCGCCGGCCGGCGTGTTGACCAGGTCGCGGGCCCAGCACTGTGCCTCGGTGACGATCGCGGCGCGTTTCACCGCGGCCGAGGCAGCCTTCGCGTCCCAGCGGGCGGCGCCAAGCACTACGGCCTTCTTCAACGCTGGCTTGTCCTTGGTCGTCTTGTAAGTCGTGAACCGGTAGGCGCCCAGGGCCAGTCCTTCCACCGCTGCGCCGGCGGCGGCCGCGGCCTCCTTCGCGCCGAACGCCATCGGCAGGGTCGTGGCCACCGAGCCGAACATCCCAAGCTCCGCCGCCGCCCGCCCCAGCGCGCGCCGCATGGCGGTGATGGTGAAGTCCACCTTCTTGCCACATCCGAGGAGTACAACGGCGTCGGCGGCGAACCCCGAGGCGCCCGCGATCAGCAGCTTCTCGCCTTCTTTTCCGGTGAGGTGCGCGGCCGCATAGGACGTCGCTAGGGCGGCGGTCACGCCGGGGCCGGCGTCGCCACCATCGAAGATCGGGAGTATCAGGGCGCCGGCTGCGGCGCTGCGGGCCGGTTCGGTTGAGAACGAATAGGTGGTCACCAGGGCTCCTTACGGGTGGAAGTCGAACCGCAGTCTAGCTCCGCTAGGCTGGTGCGGATGAAGACGCGGGACATCCGGGATCTGGTGCGCTTCGACGATGCGGAGCCGCGCCAGGAGACGCTCACCGAGACCGAGCACCTCTGGACCAGGGTGGTCTGCCTTCAGGACAACCAGGGCGTCGGACCCATGGGCGATACGACATCCGACGCGTTCCTGACCGTCCTTGCCGGCGAAGTTGCCGCCCAGATCGGACCCGGGCGAGCCCGCATGAAACAGTGGGAGAGCGCGACGGTG
>JBDTXD010000112.1:0-5492 GCA_040006375.1 Actinomycetota bacterium | reverse complement strand
GCCGCGTCACGTTTCCTGAGGCCTTCGGCGAGCAGCTCCCGGGCCTCACCGATGCAGGCGGCCAGGTCGCGGGCGGGCGGCTCGGCGCCGTGCAGCACAACGACCACCTCTCCTTTCAGCTCGATATCGGCCAAACCAGCCAGCACCTCCGAGACCGACCCGCGGATCACCTCTTCGTGCAGCTTCGTGAGTTCGCGGGCGACCGCGATCTGCCGGTCGCCGAAGGCAACGAGCACATCGCGCAGCAGCGTGTGTACGCGGAGCGGGGACTCGAACACGATCAGCGTTCGCCGGTCCCCAGCGAGTTCGGCGAGCCGGCGTTCGCGTTCCCCGGGCTTGCGCGGCAGGAACCCCTCGAAGCAGAACCGGTCGGTCGGCAGCCCGCTCACGACTAGCGCGGCGATCGCGGCGGAAGGCCCGGGCACCACCCGGACGTCGATGCCTTCCTCGGCGCATGCCCGGACCAGCCGGAAGCCCGGATCACTCACCGAGGGCATGCCGCCGTCGGTGATCACGGCGACGTTCTTCCCTTCGCGGAGCCGGGTGAGGATCTCAGGTGTTCGTTCGCGTTCGTTGCCTTCGAAGAGCGAGATGAGGGGCTTCCGGATCCCGAGGCTCCCCAGGAGACGACCGGAGCGGCGCGTGTCTTCGGCAGCGATCAGGTCCACCTCTGCCAACGCCTCCGTCGCCCGCTGCGTCATATCCCCGAGGTTCCCGATCGGCGTTCCCACGACGAAGAGCGTCCCGGCCATGGCCGCATGGTGGCAGGATGAGCCCCCTGCGACCAGGTCGGACGGAGGGAGGTACTCGCACAGCCGTGGCGGATGGGCACAAGGACTACTCAGGCACGCCACTGTGGAAGAAGCTCGGGATCTCCCAGGGCGCTCGTGTGCTGGTGATGCACGCACCGGAGTCCTTCGCGCGGGACCTGGTCCGGATAGCGCCGCTCCCCCATGCGGTGGAGTTCCTCTCCCGGAACGCCCGAGGACTCGACGTTGCCGTCGTCTTCGCCACCAGCCAAGCGGACCTGGAACGAGCCTTCACCAAGGTGCACCCGAACCTCGAGCCGACCGGCCGGCTCTGGGTGGCGTGGCCGAAGAGGGCATCCAAGGTGCCGACCGACATCACGTTCGAGTCGGCACAGGGGTTCGGCCTGGCCTCCGGGATGGTCGACAACAAGTCGGCCGCCATCGACGACGTCTTCCAGGGGTTGCAGTTCGTCGTTCGGGTGAAGGACCGCCAGCGATAACCGAGGCCCCCGAGATCCGGTGCCCACCGGTACCCTTTGGCGGTGCGACGGCTGGTGCTCTTGGTGAACCGCCCCGTGATCGCGATCATCGCGGTCGGGATCATCGCCGCAGGTGTCCGGTTCGTGCACCTTTCCGAGCCCAAGGCACTGGTGTTCGACGAGGTCTATTACGCGAAGGCCGGCTGCATCCTGGTCGGCTGGAACAACAAGACGTGCATGGTGAACTCCTCGGACGAGAAGTTCTGGCGCAAGGACAAATGGGATGTCGGGTCGTGGGTACATCCGCCGCTCGGCAAGTGGGAGATCGCGCTGGGCGAGAAGGCGTTCGGGATGACCCCGTTCGGGTGGAGGGTCTCCTCGGCCGTGATCGGCACGGGGGCGGTCATGGCGCTGGCGGGGATGGCCCAGGTGCTGTGGGGCAGCGCGGTGTGGACGTTCGTCGCGGGGCTGCTCCTGGCGACCGAGTCGCTCAACGTCGTGGAATCCAGAGCCGCGCTGCTAGACATCCACCTGGAGTTCTGGGTGATCATGGGGTTCCTTTTCCTGGTCCTGGATCGCCGTTGGATCGATCGGCGCACCCCGCCCGCAGTGGCAGGGGAACCGGCCGACCCTCCCCCGCCCGATGCGCCGGTCCAGGCGCTCCGCAGCGCGCGTCACGTGCCTTCTCCGATCTGGCGGCCCTGGCGCTTCGCCGCGGGCGCAGGGTTCGGGCTCGCGGTGTCGGTGAAGTGGTCGGGCGCGACCGCGATGGTGGCCGCCGGCCTCCTAGCGCTCTTGTGGGAAACCACTCGCCGTCACCGAGCCAGCAGCGGCTGGTTGGAGGCGTTCGGCCGAGCGTTCAGCCGTGAGGCGTTCGGGCTGACCCTCGCCTTCGTCCTGCTGCCCGTGGCGGTGTACCTGATCGTGTACATCCCGTGGTTCCACCACTTCGGCTGGAGCCTGCCGGATTGGTGGAGGAACCGGAACGCGATGTGGGAGTACCAGTCGCATCTGAAGGCCACCGCGTACGACGCCGCCACGAAGGCCTACACGCCGACGCACCCGTATTACTCGAACTGGTACACGTGGCCGTTGATGCTGAGGCCCATCTCCTATTGGGTGAAGAACGGTCCGAACGGGGCGCTGGCGCAGATCCTGGCCATCGGGAACCCGGCGATCTTCTGGGGCACCGTGGCCGCGCTCCCCTTCACCGCGTGGTGCTGGCGGCGTGCGCGCGACTGGCGCGCGGGACTCATCGTGGTGGCGGCGCTGGTCCAGTGGCTCGCGTGGGCGGGGGTCTCTCGGCCGCTCTTCTTCTTCTACGTGCTCCCGGTAACCCCGTTCATGGTGCTGGCATGCGTCTACGCCGTCCGTTTCTTCTACCAGGCGACGCTCGTCCACATCGATCCGCGCACGGGTGAACGGGTGGAGTCCCGCTACCACCCGTACCGCCCCGTCGCGTGGGGTTTCGTGCTCCTTGCCGTGGGGCTGTTCATCTGGTTCTGGCCGGTCCTAACCGGAGTCATGCTGTCCCACGACTCGTGGAGCATGCGCATGTGGCAGGGCCGCTGGATCTAAGCACCCTGCAGGAGACCGTTGATCGATATGACCGGCGGTCGGCGATACCGTGCGCGCGAAGGAGGGATCGGCCCGAGACGCGCTAGCCTTCCGCTGCAGATGGCGAACAACTCGCACACCTTCATCCAGATGACCGACGGGGTACGTCTGGCGGCGACGCTCTACTTCCCTGACGGAGACGGATCGGGACCGTGGCCGGCCATCCTTGAGGCGCTGCCCTACCGCAAGGACGATGTCACCGGCAGCTACCGGCCCGAGTACGCGCGGCTCGCCGATGACGGTTACGTGGTCTGCCGCGTCGACGTCCGCGGAACCGGGACCAGCGAGGGCATCGCAACCGACGAGTATCCGGCCCTCGAACGCACCGACATGTGTGCGGTGATCGAGTGGCTCGCGACCCAGGAGTGGTCGCTGGGCACCGTGGGTATGTACGGCACCAGCTACAGCGGATTCAATTCGATCCAGATCGCGATGGAGCGTCCCCCGGCGCTGAAGGCCATCATCCCCATCTACGCGACCGATGACCGCTACGCCGACGACGTCCACTACTTCGGCGGCGCCTTCAAACAACTTGACGTCATCGACTACCCCACCTACATGATCGCGATGAACGCACTGCCGCCTGTGCCCGCGCTGTTCGGCGACGTGTGGCGCGAGGAATGGGAACGCCGGTTCCATCAGACCGAGCCCTGGCTCTTCACGTGGCTCGAACACCAGCGCCCCGACGACTACTGGCAGTTCGGATCCCTCCGGCCGAACTACGACTCGATCGAGGCCGCGACGATGATCGTGGCCGGCTGGGCGGACGGATACCGCAACAACACGTTCCGGACCTTCGAGGCGCTGACCGCTCCCAAGCGCCTCATAGTCGGTCCGTGGGCCCATGCGGCCACCGACACCTCCATCCCCGGCCCGAACATCGACCTGGTCCCCGAGATGCTGAAGTGGTGGGACCGCTGGCTAAAGGGCATCGACAACGGTGTCGACCGCGAGCCGCCGATCGTCCTCTTCGCGCAGCGTTCGACGTTGCCGGCCGCCGACCGTCCGGTGGTGAACGGGACCTGGCGCTATGAACCAACGTGGCCGCCGGAGCGGCTTCGGCCAACCGCTCTGGATCTATCCGCATCCGATGCGAACGTCGAGAGCGGCACCGATGGCTTGGACCGGCTGGAGGTTCGCGGAGATGTCGGGGTGACGGCGTGGATCAGTTGCGCGGGACAGCTGCCCTACGGCCAATCAACCGACCAGCGCCCCGACGAACTCGCGTCCCTGACCTACACGTGGGAACCGCTGGCGCAGGATCTGGAGATCCTGGGACACGCCACCCTGCACGTGGAAGTCACGTCGAGCGCGCCGATCGCCTACCTCTCGGCGAAGCTCTGCGACGTCTTCCCCGACGGCACGTCATCGTTGGTGACACGTGGGATGGTGAACCTCGCGCACGGACGCGGGTCGAGCGACTCCGCCCGACTCGAACCCGGCCGCTCGTATCCCGTGGAGTTCGAGCTTGAGGCGTACTCCTGGACGTTCGAGGCGGGACACCGGATCCGGCTGGACCTGGCGGGAACCGACTGGCCCAACGCCTGGGCGCCACCTGAGCCTCTGACGCTCTCGATCGACCGCGCAGCGTCGGCCCTGACGCTCCCGGTGTTGGACGGCCCGTCGCCGGTCTCGGTCGTGCCGGTGTTGGCGCCACCCCAGCGGCCGCAAGGATCCGCCGAGCCCGAGGACCCGGACAAGGGCTGGGTGCTCTGGCGCATCGAGGAGGACATCCTGAAGAAGGAACGGCGGGCCTGGGCGGGCAGCTTCAACGACAACGAGGCGGATGCGGCTGCAGGACTTCCGTCTTTCAGCGACCTGTACCGGGGGGTCGTGGGCGTCTCCACCAAAGACCCCGGCCGTGCCTATTCAGACGCCGAGGCGACATTCGAGGTCCGATGGCCGGAGGCGACGTGCGCCACCCACACCGAGGTCAAGATCGAAAGCGACCGGACCTCGTATCGCGTCAAGGTGGAGTTGGTCGCCACGGAGAACGGTGAAGAACGGTGGCGCCGTTCGTGGGACCGGACGTTCGACCGAGACCTGCAGTGACGCAGGGTTAGGCGATGTCGGCGGCGACGTCGGGCACCGAGATGGTGGTCTCCGCCGGCGTCGACGCGCCGGTGAGCGGCGTCACGACGAACGGATCGTCCCGGAACAGGTCCGCGCCGCGCATCCGGATGACGAGCGAGGCCTTGCCGGCCGCGAAGGTCACGTACTGCAGCTCTGCGACCTTGGGATCGATCCACATCGGCGTCAGGAAGTAGAGGCCGAGCGGGGGGATGGATCGGGAATCCATCCCCGCGAAGTGTCCGTCCACCTCACGCTGACTTGCCAGGCGAGCGTCGGGGTCATCGAGCGCAGCCTGTGCCAGGTATGGGTTGAGCTCGGCCTCATCCGGGATGATCATCAGCGCGAACCCGAAGCGATAGTTCATGACGACGGTGCGTGCGAGTTCAGCATCCGACGCGCCGTGAGCCCGAACGGTCTCGAGCGAGGTCACTGCCTGCGGGGTCGGCAGGATCGTGAATGCCACCCCTTTGCCTTGCAGGTACTCGATGATGGCCGACACGGGCGTCCCCTTCCAGCTGTGTTGCGCGTGATCCGACACCTAGAGTGCCACGAAGCCATGACCCGGGCAAGCCCT
>JBDTXD010000111.1:0-5527 GCA_040006375.1 Actinomycetota bacterium | reverse complement strand
CGGCTCCAGGTCGATCGCCGAGTGGGCGATCCGGTCGATGGTCGCGTTCTGGATGGTGAGGCCGTCCACCGCGTTCGCCGAGATCCCTTGCCGGCCGGCGCCGCTGCACAGGAACGGTTGATCAGGCTTGCTGCCGATCCAGATGTCGGTGGCAGGGGAGTTGTGGGAGAAGGCGTTCACATCGACGTCGATGCAGTCGCCTGCGATGTTCTGGATGGTCATGCCGGTCACCGTGATCGCCGAGTCGCCGTGCAGGCGGAGGCCGCCGTCGTGTTCGTTGGCGGAGTTGTAGGTGGGCACGTCCGTGGTTTGCCCGCCGCCGCTGATGGTTCCGTTCTGCACCTGGGCCAGGAAGGATTCCAGCGCTGGGCGGAGTCGGTGGTCGCGCTGCAATCCTCGGCCGGCACATCTACCACTCCGACGGGCAGCGCTGGCCCGGCGGGGCGGGAGTCGGCGTTGGGCTCGGGTTGCGGTGCGCAGCGACGGCCGACAGCGACAGGAGCGCGAACAGGACGGCCGCGGGGCGGCGTACGCTACCCCTCTCGCGAGAACCGGCGGTCCGGGATGAACCACATCACCGAGACCGTGGCGTAGCACGCGTAGGAGATCCACGGGCTCAGCAACGCGAGGACAATTCCCGAGGCGTAGAGCCCCAGCGACGCGTAGCCCTTCCCGTCCCTGGCGATCGCCCGGGCGACCGTGGAATCGTTCCCGTTGGCCCTGATGATGCTGCGGACCAAGACGGTGTAGGCACCCCCCGCGCAGAGCGCCACGATCCCGTAGGCCATCGCCGGCATCGGGTCCAAGTAGTCGCTGCGGAGCCACCGCGTACCCACAGGGATCAGCGAGAGCCAGAACAGGAGGAACAAGTTCGACCACATGACCGCGCCGCTGATGCGCTTGGTTGCCCGGAGCAGGTGATGGTGGTTGTTCCAGTAGATCCCGACGAACGCGAAGCTGAGGACGTACACGAAGAGCCCGGGCAGCCTGCCGCGGAGCGCGACCCACGTGGTCGTCTCGGGTGCCTCAAGCCCGAACGCCATGATCGTCATGATCACGGCCAGGACCGCGTCGCTGAACGCTTCGAGGCGCTCGGAGCCCATCTCGATGAGGGGCTCTTCCTGAGGCGGCGTCGAGGCCGCGGGGTTCTCGCCGGTCATCCGGCTGATGATAAGCCGGAGACCGGTGAGCGAGCGGCTACCGCGAGGCGGACATCTCCGATTCGCGAACGTCGACGTCCTCGAGTTCGATCGCAAGGCAGAGCGTGCCGATCACGCGATCCTGGCCATCGTGGGTGGGTCCGGCCGTGCATCGAACCGTGCTCCGGACGCCGTGGAGCAGGAACTCGACCGTCTCTCCGCTGAGCGCGGCGATGTGCGCCTCCAGGATGGCCAGGCTGTCCCCTTCCATCCCGAACAGCCCGATGATGTCCCGGCCCTGGCACTGGACGGCCGCGTGGCCTATCAGGCCCGCCGCGACGTCGGTAACCATGCGCAGCCGGAGCGCGGTGTCCGTGTTCCACAGGAACACCGGGTGGTCGGCCGATGCGTCCCCGATCGTGTCCGCGCTGTTGGATCGCGATGCCGGTGTCGGAACAGCCACCTGGTCCGTGATGCCGATCAACTCCCATTGCCGCATCTCGCGTCACCCCTCCCGAGGTCTTGGCCCTCCCGGCGAACGCCGGGATCCTCATTACCTGGTTTCGGGTAATCGGGGGGTTCGGGCGTAGTGGACGTTCGAACTATTTCTGGCGTCGGCCGATGGGGTGAGGCCGGACGCCGGTTCTGCAGTACAACCCCGTACCATCTGCGGCATGGCGAACAAGAAGCGTCGGAAGCCGGCCACCCAACCCGGGCGCTCACCCGCCAAGTCCGAACGCAGGGAGGAACAACGGCGACTCCGCGCGGAGGCCGAGAAGCAAGCCGCTCGCGCGCAACGCATCAGGTCGATCCTCATCCGGCTCGGCGTGGGGGTGGTGCTCGCTGCCATCGTCTACGTGGTACTGCAGAACATGGGCTCGTCCTCGCCCGGGACGCCGCCGGCGACGGTCTCCCCAGGCTCGCCCACGGTGGCGCCGTCGAGGCTCGCCGGGATCCAGGATGGGAACGCGCCGTGGACGGCCGGGAACGATCCCACCGATCTGCGCTCTCGGCTCGCAGACATCGGGCTGCCCGCGCTCCCGGAGGAGGTCACGGTGGTGCACATCCACCAGCACCTGGAGGTCTTCGTCGACGGTGATCCCGTCGTGGTTCCCGCCGACATCGGCATCGCGCCGGATCAGAGCTTCATCTCACCGCTTCACACGCACGACACCAGCGGCATCATGCACGTCGAGGCACCGGCCCCGCACGACTTCACGCTGGGAGACTTCTTCGATGTCTGGGGAGTCAAGTTCACACCGACCTGCATCGGCGGCTATTGCAACAAGGGCGACGCCACCTTGGCGGTGTACGTGAACGGACACGAAGCGAACGGCGATCCAGGGCTGGTGCTGCTCCGCTCTCACGACGAGATCGTCGTCGCCTACGGGACGCCGGCGCAGCTCCCGGCCCCCATCCCGTCGAAGTTCAAGTTCCCACTCGGTCTGTAGGAGTGTCCGAGGTCGGCTGCGGGATGCCGGCGATGATCTCGCCTTCCTCGTAACGGGTCCGGTCGCCTCCCGTGAACACGATCACCGCTCCAGGACCATAGGCCTGCCATATCCCGTCCTGCCAGAGCGCCGCCGTTCGTTCGTCGATGCCGACCAGGACGGCGTCCTCCCGCGGCCGGCCGGCGAGCGAGGTCTCGACCCACCCTGCGCCGAAGGTGTCGAAGTGGGGGATCACGGCGGTGTTCGGCACGACGGCCAGACCCGGCCGGTAGGCGCGGCTCGCATCTCCCGGGTGCCGGTCGCGGATGAGCGTCCACGCTCCGAGCGCCATCGCGCCGGCGGACGAACCGGCGAGCGCGGCGCCGCGGGACCACGCGGTCACGATCGCGCGCCAAACCGGCGTATCCGTGAGCGTCGTCGGAACCCGCCCGGGGTCCCCGCCGACCAGGTAGAAGCAGCGTCCGGTCAAGGCACGCGCTGCCACGCTTGCCGAGTGCACATCCCGGCGCCGGATCGCGGGGAGCTCCCCCAGGCTGAGCCCCAGCCCGGCGAACCATTCCACGGCGTGCCGAACGGCCATCTCGGGATGCCCACGCCCGGCCGCCGTCGCCAGCACGAACGCCGGTCCACCGCCTGCGGCGGCAACCAGCACCCGATCCTGAGACTCGTTCCCCGGGCTGAGTTCGTCGCCGCCGACCAGTGCGAGCGGACCGGGGGTGAAGGACGGGGCAGTCACCGGACGACTTTCGTATTCACGACCGGGGTCCCTGCCGCGGTGTACATCGACAACCACATGAGCAGGTAGGCTTCCATTCCGCGGGCGTTCGTGAGGTCGCCCAGGTCGAGCACGTCGCGCCAGCCGAACGCAACCAGGATCTGCGTGACCGTCGCCTTCGCGTCGGCATCGTTGCCGCAGATCGGGATCGTGTGCTCGCCACCTGCGAGCCCTCCCGGGTCGGCCATCAACCCGGCCGTCATCGTGTTCCACACCTTCACTAACCGGATCCGCGGCAGCGCTCGCTGGAGCTGTTCGGCCAAAGAGTCCGTATTGCAGACGAACAGCGACGGCGGGAACCCCTTCGAGAAGTCCAGCGCGTTCGAGGTGTCCATGACGATGCGCCCGTCGGCCCCGGCGCCGTCTGCGCCCGCGGCGGTCAACGCTTCGAGGGACCCGCTTCCGATCGTCGCGTTCACCCACAACTCGCCGCGCGCCCCCGCCTCCGCGAACCGCCCGACGGCGATGTCGGGATGCTCGGCGTGCCACGCCGGGAACGGGGGAGTCCCCATGGCATCGGGCTCGGTGCGGGCGAGCAGCGCGCCGACGTCGCGCGTGCCGATCATCACGGCGTGTCCGGCCGCGGCGAACGCCGGCGCAAGTGTTCGTCCCACGGTGCCGGTACCTAAGATGGCGATCTCCATGTCGACGTCCTCCCGGAGGACCACGGGCGCACGGCCGGGCGCCGCGCGGTGAACCCTGGTTTCCGCGCAACCAGATTAGAGTGATGCCATGACTGGCGACCTCCACCACCGGGAGATCCGGAACCCCGACGGCGGCATGCTGGGCCTGGAATCCGCCATGGGGCGCGTGGCCGCGCACGCGGAGGTCCTGTCGCACGCGATGCCGGATCGGGTCGGCATCGAGGTCCGGGACGGCTCGGGGGCTCGCATCGCGGCGGCGGAAGGCCTCGAGGGCGGCGGGGAGGTCGGGATCCTGCGTTCGTGGTGGAACGCCGAGGACGGATCCCAGTGGACCTGGACCGTGGAACT
The DNA here is from genome assembly GCA_040006375.1 of Actinomycetota bacterium. GTDB lineage: Bacteria > Actinomycetota > UBA4738 > UBA4738 > HRBIN12 > JANXVR01. The sequence continues at coordinate 1,170 of JBDTXD010000111.1, read as the reverse complement.
CCACAACGAGACGAGCTGAGGGCCATGGGTGTCCGGCGGCTCACCACGACGGCCGGACGAATGGCCCTGGCCGGCGTCTTCCTTAAGGGTGGATGGGACGCCTTCCGCGATCCGGGCGGCAGACCCATCGCGGTGGAGAAGGCCGGGCTACCCGATCCGGAGCTGTTGGTCCGCGCGAACGGAGCCGCGATGGTGGCCGGCGGGGTCGCTCTGTTGACGGACATCCTTCCCCGTACGGCCGCCGCCGGGCTCATCGTCTCCCTGGGCGCCACCACGGTCGTCGGGCATCGCTTCTGGGACATCCACGAAGAGCCCGCACGCGCCCAGCAGACCACGCAGTTCCTCAAGAACCTCGCGATCATCGGTGGTCTCGTCATCTACTTGGGAATTCCGAACGCCTGAACAGGTTAGACGTCGGCGATCTTCGCCAGCGTCCCGACCTTGCGGAGCACGTATCGGTGTCCTTCGCGCAGGATCACCCCGCGCCGTTCCAGGTCCTTGAGGATACGCGCCACGTTCTCGCGGCTCCCGCCGCAGAGGCTCGCGAGGTCGGCCTGGGTCACCTCGGGAACGCGTGAGCCGTCAGGAGGGAGGCTATCCAGATCCGGCGTCACCATCTGAAGGAGGCGTTTCGCGACCCGCCCCTTGAGATCGAGGAAGAGCAGGTCGTCGACGAACGCCTGGCCGGCCTGCACCTGGCGCGCGAGCGCCTGGATGATGAGTATGGAGATCGCCGGTTCGGCGACCGCCGCGTGAACGAATGCCTCCGATGGGCCGACCCACACGCTCGAGTCGGTGAGCGCAAGGACGCTGGCCGTCAGCTGCATGTCGCCGAACGCCCCGAGTTCGCCGACGAACTGCGGCTCGTCGACCGTCGCGTGGAACATCCGGGCTCCGCTCGGCGAACTTGAACTGACCTCGAGCTTGCCCTCGAGCAGGAAGAACACGTCCGGCGCCTCTTCCCCCTGGTGGCAGAGGTAGGTTCCCTTCCGGTAGTCGCGAAGGCGCCCAGAGGAGACGAGCGATCGAACGGCGCCGATCTTCGCCGCCGAGAACGGTGGCCGCTTCGCCATCGATGTTTCGACGGGCTTCAGATCCTTCGACGGCATCGGCCGAAGCCTAGTGCCTTCGCCGGGTCGGCGCATACAGGCCCGGAACGTGCTGAAGGCC
>JBDTXD010000110.1:0-5537 GCA_040006375.1 Actinomycetota bacterium | reverse complement strand
ACCCGCGACCCCCACCTTGGCAAGGTGGTGCTCTACCACTGAGCCACGTCCGCGCTCTGACCCAGGCTAACGTGCTCCGCCGAGTGCTTCAACCGACGGCCCGCGGCGAGGCTACCGCGCGCCGGTCGAACCGAAGCCGCCGTCTCCCCGATCCGTCTTCGGCAGCGCCTGCACCCATATCGGCGAGACCAAGGGGACGGCGATGACGACGAGTTGGGCGATCCGATCTCCTGGCTCGATCACCACCGGCGTCGACCGGTCCAGGTTCACCACTGCGCAGATGACCTCGCCTCGGTAGCCGGCGTCGATCAACCCCGGCGCGTTCGCAAGGGTGAGACCCAGCTTCGAGGCCAGGCCCGAGCGCGGAAGGACCAAGCCGGCGTGACCCTCGGGGATCGCAACCGCGACACCCGTCGGGATCAGCGCCCGCTCTCCGGGCTCAACCGTTATCGAGACGAGCGATCGCAGATCCAGTCCGGCGTCGCCGGGGTGCTGGGCGCCGGGTAGCGTGGCCCCGTCGCTGAGTCGTTGGAAAGGAAGGTCCACGGCTAGGCCGGCTCAACCAGTTCGATGCGGTTCCCGAAGGGATCGCGAACGTAGCACCGGAGGTAGCCCTCCAGCTGAACGGAGTCGACAACTCGATACCCGGACTCCTCGATCCTGGAGCGCAGCGCGTCGAGCCCCTCGACCAGGAAGGCTGGGTGCGCCTTATGCGCCGGCTGGAACTGCTCCTCGACGCCAAGGTGCACCTCAAGCGCTCCGCGGCGGAACCACACGCCGCCGCGGGGAGCCAGCTGGGGTGGCTTCTCCACTTGCGAGAGACCAAGGACGTCGCCGTAGAACTTCACGGCGGCCTGCTCCTCTCCCGGCGGCATCGCGAGCTGCACGTGGTGCAAGCTCTCGAGCTGTCCGTCCATCAACCGTCCTTCCCTCAACGCAGAACGGGCCGGAGACTCCGGCCCGTTCGCGTACTACCGGATGGTTGATTCTACGAGCAGCCGCTCGTCGAGCCACAACTGGAGCAGACGTAGCACGACCCGGCGGGCTGCATCTTCGAACCGCACGAGTAACAGAGCGGCGCGTCAAGCATCTTGGCCGACCGCCTGTCGTTGACACCCGGCGTGCCTGCTGAAGGAGCAACCACCGTTGAGGGCAGCTCCTCCGGCTGGCCCGACTGGAGTTCGCCCAGTTTCTGCGTGGCCTCGGCCAGTGCCAGCTCCTTCCGCTCGGAGATCGAGCGGATCCCGAGGCTCTCCCTGGTCTCTTCGGGGAGATGATCGAGCGCGAGTCGGCGGAACGTGTAGTCCAGCAGTGACGACGCGAACCGGATGTCCGGGTCGTTCGTCATCCCCGAGGGTTCGAACTTCATATTGATGAACTTCGACACGAAGGTCTCCAGCGGCACGCCGTATTGCAGCCCGATCGAGATGGCGATGGAGAAGGCATCCATCACCCCCGCGAGCGTGGACCCCTGCTTCGACGTCTTGAGGAAGATCTCTCCCAGGCCGTCATCGGGATAACTCCCCGCCGTGATGTACCCCTCCGCGTCACCGACCGCGAACGAGGTCGTCCGGCTGGGACGTGACATCGGCAGGCGTTTGCGTACGGGGTGCGCCAGGGTCGCCGGCTCAACCGTCTCGCTGGTCGCCGACTTCTTCTTGTCCGCGGACAGCGGCTGGGCGACCTTGCAGTTGTCACGGTAGATCGCGACCGCCTTCAGCCCGAGATTCCAGGATTCGAGGAATAGCTGCTCTACCTCCTCCACCGTGGCCGACTCCGGCATGTTCACCGTCTTGGAGATGGCCCCCGAGATGAACGGCTGCGCCGCGGCCATCATCCGAACATGGCCCATGTAGTGGATGGGCTCCGCGCCCATCGCCGTGTCGAACACCGAGTAGTGCTCACTCTTCAGGTGCGGCGCCTCGACCACCGAATTGTGCTCGGCGATGTAGCCGACGATGTCGTCGATCTGCCCCTGGTCATAGCCGAGCTTGTCCAGCGCGCGGGGCACCGTCTGATTGACGAACTGCATGGTGCCGCCGCCGACGAGCTTCTTCGTCTTCACGAGTGCGAGTTCGGGCTCGATGCCGGTGGTGTCGCAGTCCATCATCAAGCCGATGGTCCCGGTGGGCGCCAGCACGCTCGCCTGCGCGTTGCGGTAACCGTGCCTCTCCCCCAGGCTGATGGCCTCGTCCCATGAATGCTTGGCGGCCGACAGGAGCCCCTCCGGCACCAGTTCGGCGTCGATGGTGTCCGCGGCGGCCCGGTGCTTGCGGATAACACGGAGCATCGCGTCCGCGTTCGGCGCGTACCCCTGGAACGGACCCATCGCGTCGGCGATCTTGGCGCTGGTCCGGTAGGCGTGTCCGGTCATGAGCGCGGTGATAGCACCGGCCCAGGCGCGTCCTCCGTCTGAGTCGTACGCGAGCCCGCGCGCCATGAGGAGCGCGCCGAGGTTCGCGTAGCCGAGCCCGAGCTGGCGGAAGGCCCGGGCGTTCTCACCGACCTTCTGCGTGGGATAGCTGGATTCGCCCACCAGGATCTCCTGGGCGGTGAAGACGATCTGGACCGCGTGCTTGAAGCTCGCCACATCGAAATTGCCGTCGTCATCGAGGAACTTCATGAGGTTCAACGAGGCGAGGTTGCAGGCGCTGTTGTCCAGATGCATGTACTCCGAGCACGGGTTCGAGCCGTTGATCCGGCCGCTCGCCGGGCAGGTGTGCCATTCGTTGATGGTGGTGTCGTACTGCATCCCGGGGTCGGCGCACTGCCACGCCGCCTCGGCGATCTGGCGCATGAGGTCGCGGGCGCGGATGGTCTGCACGGTCTCGTCGGTGGTGATGGACTTCAGCTTCCAATCCTGGTCCTGCTCGTGCGCCTGCATGAACGCATCGGTCACCCGAACGGAGTTGTTGGCGTTCTGATACTGGATCGAAGCGCTGTCCTTGCCGTCCAGGTCCATATCGAATCCCGCATCACGCAGCGCGCGAGCCTTGTGCTCCTCGTTCGACTTGCACCAGATGAAGTCCTCGATGTCGGGGTGATCGACGTTCAAGATGACCATCTTCGCGGCGCGACGGGTCTTGCCCCCCGATTTGATCGTGCCCGCGGATGCATCCGCGCCGCGCATGAAGCTCACGGGTCCCGAGGCCGTTCCGCCTCCTGCAAGCGTCTCCTTCGAAGAACGGATCCTGGATAGGTTGATCCCCGAGCCCGAACCACCCTTGAAGATGGTCCCTTCCTCCACGTACCAATTGAGGATTGAGCTCATGTGATCGTCGACCGCCAGGATGAAACATGCCGAACATTGCTGAGGTGTGTCGGGAACCCCGACGTTGAACCACACCGGCGAATTGAACGCAGCCTTCTGCGTCACGATCAGGTGTGTCAGCTCATCGGCGAAGATCTGCGCGTCTTCGGCGGCGGCGAAATAGCCGTTCTGTTCCCCCCAGCCCCTGATGGTGTCGACCACGCGGCCGGCGAGCTGTCGCACCGAGGTTTCGCGCTGCGGTGTGCCAAGGGTTCCGCGGAAGTACTTCTGGGCCACGATGTTCGTCGCGTTCTGCGACCAGGCCTTGGGGAACTCGACATCCCGCTGCTCGAAGGCGTTCCCGCCCTCCTTGAAGTTCGGGATGACCGCGTCACGCGTCTCCCATTCGACATCGTCGAACGGGTGCCGTCCCTCGCGGGTGAAGTACCGCTTGAAGGCCAATCCCTCCCGGATGACCTCTACGTCGCCCTTGTTCGCCATGTACCGCGCCCCCTTCTGGTTCCGAGCCGTGTGGATGAACGGTGGAAAGCCTGTGGATGACTTACAACCGTGTCATTCGAAAGCTTGGGGATTGTGTCCTCCCGACGGCCCGACGTCAAGATGTCGTGGCAGGAAAGTTTGTCAACCACTAGATGTAGTATCTCATGTCGAGACAAATCTGTGTCGAATGACCCGATGGAACTACGGATATCTCGCCAGCGACCCGCCGTCAGCGGGTGCGGCGCTTGGCGGGAACCTTCTTCTGCAACACCCCGAGTTCCCGCTCGAAATCCGTGATCTCCTGGAAGTCCTTGTAGACGCTCGCGAACCGCATGTACGCGACCTGGTCGAGTTTGGCGAGGGCCGCGAGCACCTCGACCCCGATCTTCTCCGACGAAGCCTCGGGTCCCTTGCGCCGGACGCGTTCCTCGACTCGATCGACCACGCTGTGCACCTGATCCACCGTGACGGGCCGATTCTTGATGGCCTTCATCACGCTGCCGATGATCTTGTCCCGGTCGAAGGCGTCCTTCGAACCATCCCGCTTCAGCACGACCAGTCCGACGTCCTCCACCCGCTCGAACGTGGTGTACCGCCGGGCGCAGCCGGCGCACTGGCGCCGGCGACGGATGGAGAGCCCACCGTCGGCGGGACGCGAGTCCACCACATGGTCGTCGTCGGCATTGCACCAGGGGCATCGCATCGGAACCCACAATATCTTGTGGCGACCGTACGCGGACACCCGACATCTTGACCGGCGCCGGTTAGGCCGCCGGAACGGCGAGCAGTTGCCCCGGCTCGATGGAGGAGCCGGCCAACGTGTTCATCCGTTGGATCTGATCGATCACCGCTCTCGGGTCGGCGGAGGGGTCGACCGATCGCGCGATCCCCCACAGCGTGTCTCCCGACCTGACCACATACTGCGTCACACTGCCTCGGTCCGGCCCCGAGAACGCATGCGCCACAGGTCCTGTCGAGATAGCTACGATGAGGCTGGCTCCAAGAAGGACTGAGAGCCGCCTGCGGCGAACAACCGTTCGATGCATGGGTCGATGGTGCCCGAACAGATGTTCGACGTCAAGTGTTTGCTCGAACATATGTTTGCCTCCTCTCGGGGCGCGTGCTAGCGTCCGATCCCTGACTAGGAGGCTAGCGACCATGTCTGACATCACTACTCGGCAGCAACGGATCCTCGACGTCATCGCCGGCGCCGTTCGGGACCGGGGCTACCCCCCTACGGTCCGGGAGATCGGTGAAGCCGTAGGGCTCACGTCCTCATCCAGCGTCCACGCCCAGCTCGCGAACCTGGAGCGGATGGGTCTGCTACACAAGGACGCCACGAAGCCGCGAGCGATGGCACTGGCGTCCGACGACCACCGGCCCGCCAGCGTCGCCGTTCCCCTGGTCGGGCGCATCGCGGCGGGCGCCCCCCTCCTGGCCGCTGAACAGGTGGAGGAGTACGTCGCCGTCCCGGACGGGTTCGCCGACGATCGAGACCACTTCGCGTTGAAGGTGGCCGGAGACTCCATGATCGGCGCCGGCATCTTCGACGGCGACATGGTGGTGATCCGCCAACAGGACACCGCCGAGGACGGCGAGATCGTAGCCGCGCTCCTGCCCGGTCCCGCCGAGGAAGAGGCGACCGTGAAGCGGCTCGGGCACGACCACGGCAGAGTCATGCTCATCCCCGAGAACCCTGCACTGTCCCCGTTCGAGATGACGGACGGACGGATACTGGGCAAAGTCGTGGCGGTGCTCAGGAAGCTCTGAACGGGCTAGGCTGCCC
>JBDTXD010000109.1:0-5554 GCA_040006375.1 Actinomycetota bacterium | reverse complement strand
AACCATGTCCCCGACGGACGTGGCTGCCGCCGCCAAGGCCGCGGATATCCCGAAGGGCACCCTGCCGAACGGAAGCGGGCTCAGGTTCGGAGCGCCCGGCACCACGGGAGCGGGAGACAACCTCTTGGCCTCGAGCGTCGTGTGGGAGTGGGTGGCTCCCGGCGTCGCCAAGGTGGTGTGGCCCCCTGCATTCGCGAGTTCATCCATCAAACGGGTGGGGGCGCTTCGGTGAGGTCACATGCCGGCGCGGTGCTCGCGGCGGCCGTGGTCGCGCTCTACGTCGGGCTGGCGGCGTTGTCCGGACACCTCTCCCCAGCCGCCCGTGGGCCGCTCCTGGATGGCCTCGGTCCGGCGCAGCCCTACCGATGGGCGAGCCCTCCCCCCGCCCTCGCCTCCACGAACCAGCAGCCCGCCACCGGCACCTTCGTTGCGAAGTTCAAGGACGGCGGGCTGCAGGGGCGGGTCTTCCTCACGAGCGACGCACAGGCAACCGTGATCGTCCCGAGCCAAGCGTTCCCACCCCACGCCGGCGACACGGCCGTCGTCCTCACGCTGACGCCCGTGGATCCCGCCTCACTGCACGCGCTTCCCGGCGGGTTGATCCCTTTCGGCAACGCGTACCGGTTCGAGGCCGCCTATCGTCCATCCGGCGCGCCCGCGCCGGCGCCGGTCCGGCCGATCGACCTTGTGCTCCTCTACCCGGTGACGCCCGACCTCCATGCGGCGACACACCAGATCTATGCGTTGGGTGCGGGCGATTCCTGGATGGCCCTGAAGGGCACCGACACCCCCAGCGTCCAGCAAACAGAGGGGAAGACCGCGACGTTCAGCAGCGTGGTGGTCGCGGGCGTGCCCGCCCCGGCTCCCGCCTCGCCTGGCGGGTCCGGTGGGGGCGGCTCGTCGACGACAACGCTCATCCTGGTGATCGCCGTGTGCCTGCTCCTCGTCGGGATCGGTCTGCTCATCCGCACGCGCGGGTCCCCGCCGAGCCGTCCCGATGCGGACGCCTAGCAGGCGGCGATGAGCAGCGGGTACGGGTTGATCGCGTCCCCGATGACCGCGTACCCGTACGGGCTCTTTGGCCACGACGACGGCATGACGCTCGGGTGGAACTCGAAATGGTCGTGGGTAGGGCCGCCGACCGCGTCACCGCTGTTCCCGACGTAGCCGATCACGTCGCCGGCCTGCACCGACCCGCTCGAGTTCGACGAGTAGGCAGACAGGTGAGCGTTGTACACCCAGCCGGCCGAACCAGTCACGATGACCGCCAGCCCGCCGAGCGTGTTGGGGTCCTGGCGCGCGACGCCGTTGAACGGCGCGTAGATAGGAACGCCGGAGGGCGCCATGATGTCGTTGCCCATGTGCAGGTGGAAACCGCCCGCGTATCGCGGCGCGCCGAAGCTGTCGGTCTGGGCCTTCGGATCTCCGACGGGACAATGCTGGAAGACGCCGTTGTAACCCGGCGGCGGTGGTCCTGAAGGCGGGGGTGCAGGCGGCACGATGGACTGCTGGTACCGCTTCTTAAGCGACTTGTAGATCTTCGCGGCCTGTGCCTTCTCGCGGTTGATCTCGCTGACGATCCCTTGCTGTTCCTGCAGGTTGCCCTGCACCTGCGCGTTCTTCTCCTGGACATCGGCCACCGCGGCCAGTTTCTGATCACGGAGTTTCTGTTCGGCCGCGGCTGCCGACGCGAGCTCGATCCGCAGGCTCTCGACCTGCGCCGCAAGGTCCGCGTCGTTCCTCGCAAGCGCGCTCATGTACTCGACGCGGTCGGACAGATCTGCGAACGACGTCGATCCGAGGATGAACTCGAGGTTGGAACCGGAGCCTTCGATGAAGGCGGACCGGGTTCGCTCATCGAGCTGCGCGCTGATGGCGTCGAACTTCTCCGTCGCTGCGTCGAGCTGGTCCTTGGTGGTCAGGTACTTCGCGGTGGCCCGGTCAAGCTCGTTCTGCGCGACGTAGAGCTCGTTGGCGACCTCGTTGGCCTTGGCCTGGACGTCGTGCAGGTGCCGATAGGCGGCGGAGATCTGGTTGTTGAGCTGGTCCAAGCGGTTCTTGGCGTTCTGCACTTGCTGCGCCGACGGAGCTGCCACGGCAGCGCTGGAGAACGCCGCAACCAGGGCCAAACCGGCTGCGAGCGCGCGGAACCGTGTACGAGAGCGCTTGGGGAAGGTCATGCGGTCTATCCTTATCGTACGAGGTTCGGAGTCGCAACTGAGCAAGGGCTCTCCAGGGTGAGCCCCATCACCCAACGTTGCAAGCATCATCGGCCGGAGCGGCCGGACTCTGGAGCTCAAGGCTGCTACGCCAGATGCGCCAGCGCATCGACTTCGGCTATCGAGGCCAGCCAGCCGTTGCGCCGCAATCGTTCCTCCGACTCCGCCAGCAGCTCGGCGCCGCCGGCCGCCTCCGCCCCGAACAGATGTCCCGCAAGGTATCGCTGGGCGGCGAGCGCGTTCGGGACCCCCCGCGGACCGGCCTCGGCGGCGATGGCCGCCTGCGCGTGGGTCGCCGCGGCATCGGTATCTCCCGCGGCGAGCGCGACCGTGAGTTCCGCCACGAGCAGCGCCGTTCGCGACCCCGGTTCCGTCTCGGCCGATCGGGCGCCGGGATGTTCGAGGATCTCCCGCGCCGCCTGCCCTTCGCCTCGAAGAGCCAGCGTGCGTGCGAGCTCGGAGGCGGTCCACGTGATCAGCGCCCGTTCCCGAAGGTCCAAACAAAGGGCGAACGCCTCGCGCAGGTCCGTCTCGGCTTCGTCCAGACGACCCGCCAGACGATGGACCGAACCCCGTTCGCCCAGAGCCCCGGCCAGCTCCCAACGCGCGCCGAGTTCTCGCAGCGTGGTCACCGCGGCGTCGGCGTCCGCGAGTGCGTCGTCCAGATGCATCAGACGCCGGAGCGAGGCGGCAACCGTCTGCCGAGCGATCGCCATCGTGAACTCCTGATCGGCTTCCTGGCCGATGGCGAGCGCCTCGCGGGCAACGGCGAGCGCCTCGCGCTCATCCCCCATCGGGGAGATCACAGAGGCAAGGCCAACCATCGCCCGCGCTTCCGCCCAATGGTCGCGCCGAGGGTTCGACAGCGCCACGTCGAGCGCCTCACGGAACATCGTCTGCGCCAGCTCCAGCTGGTTCTGCCAGAAGGGCACCCATCCGGCCATGAGCAACGTGCGCGCCAGCACGTACGGGTCGTTCAGCCTGCGGGAGGCGACCAACGAGCGTTCGAACAACGCCGCGGCCTGCGCCCCATCGCCGCGGATCGTCAACGTGATGTCCGCGAGATAGCGGCAGGCGTGCGCGGTGACCTGATCGCTGCCGTCCTCCGCCAGCGCGAGCGCCCGTTCCAACGAACCCTGCGCGCTGTCGAACTCCCCCAGCCAGTACTCGGTCTCCCCGAGCTTGGAGAGGAGCCAGGCCTCCCGCACGCCCCACCCCTCCTCGGGTCCGCTCAGGGACAGCGCACGCTGATAGAGATCTGCCGCCGCACGGGAGCGCATACGCCTTCGATCCAAGTCTCCCGCCGTTTCCAGCGCCGTGATCGCCCGGTCGGCAACGGACCGGTCACGGGGGTTCAGGTCCAGCGACGCGCGAGCAGCCTGCTCCAGATGGAACGCGATGGTGCGCGGGAACCGTTCGGCCCGTTCGGGTTCGGACAGCTTGTTCGCCACGCGCAGGTGCAACCGCTGGCGTTCCCGTTTCGCCAGGGATTCATAGGCCACGTCGCGCAGCACATCCGAACGGAACCGCCAGCGACTGGGCCGGTCCTCGTCGGGGATGAGCAGCTCTTCGTCGGCGGCCTCTTCCAGGAGCGTCGTTGCGGGGTCCACGATGATGGCGAGTTCGTCCAGGCCGAAGTACCCGCGCGGGAACACGGACGCGCGGCGAACGAGTTCGCGCGCGGCGGGGCTCAGGGCGTCGATCCGCGCGGCGATCACCGCCTGCACGGTCGGCGGCAGCAGCCGGAACGTTGGGGCCGGACCGGCCGGCGGGAGCGACCCCTCCTCGCGCATCAACATGCCGGTGATCTCCACGATGAAGAACGGATTCCCGCCCGAATGCACGGCCACCCGCTCCGCGTCGGCGCGAGAAAGGTCGCCGGCCTCGGTCGCGAGCTGCACCGCGTGTCCGTGACTGAGCGGCTCGACCCACAGGGTGACGGCGTCGGCGATACCGCCGGCCCACCCCGGGCGGGCCTCGAGGAACTCCCAGCGGGCAACGCAGATCACCATCAGCGGAACCTTGCGCGCGTCCTTCACGAGCTGTTCCAGGAGATCGAGCAGGAGCGGGTCCGCTTCGTGCAGGTCTTCGAACACCAGCACCAACGGTTCGCCGGCCTTCGCGATGCCCTCCAACATGGAGAGCACACCTCGACGGACCTCGGCTGCCCGGTATCGATGCTCCTCGTCCTCCTCGACGAGCCCGAGCGCGATACCCAGGCGGCGCGCGGCCCGGTCGCGGTCGCCGTCGTCGGGACCCACCCACCCGTCGACGTGTTCGCGCAGGCTCGCGAGGACCTCTTCGGTAGGTGCCCCCCGTTCCTCGCCGATCAGCCGGTAGACCATCTGCGCGATCGGCCAGAAGGTGACCTCCTCCTCGAACACGCTGGAGCGGCCAGACAGCACCTGCACGCCGTCCGGGAGGCGACGACGGAATTCGGTCACGATCCGGCTCTTGCCGATCCCGGGTTCCCCGAGCAATGTGACCAAGTGCGCCCGCTCCCGGGCCTTGACCCGCTCGAACGTATCGTGCAGCAAGGCGAGCTCCCGGCGGCGGTTGACCATGCGGATGGTCGACCGGATGGACTTCGATGAGAGCCGCACCACAGGCCAGGCGACGAGTTCGTCTTCGAAGCCTTTGGCCGGGACGGTTTTCACGTCGCCGAACTCAACGGCCGTCTGCGCCAGCAGATGGGTGGTCGCGCCGATCAGGATCTGTCCCGGTTCGGCGGCCTGCTGCAGGCGCGCGCCTGCATTCACCTCGACCCCGATGACGATGTTGCGATCGGTGGCACCGCCCACCGCAACCCTGCCGGTGTTCACGCCGATGCGCACCCGCATGGGGACAGGCAACCCAAGCCGTTTCCCGAGCTCCTCTGCCTCCTCGACGATGTCCAGCGATGCGCGGATGGCGCGGACCGCGTCGTCGTCGTGGGACGTGGGGACCCCGAACACCCCCAGCACGGCGTCGCCGATGAAGGTCTCGGCCTGTCCGCCGAGCCAGGAGATCTCGTCCTGGACCATCCCATGGAACGCCGCGAGGACGTCCCGGTAGCGCTCCGGGTCCAGACGCCCCGCCAGCTCGGTCGAAGAGGCCAGGTCGACGAACACCACCGTGACCACGCGGCGCTCGGCCGGCGGCGCCAGGGACACAGGCGCGCCGCAGTTCGGGCAGAAGTTGGCCTTCTCCGGCAGCGGCAAGCCGCACCGCTGGCAGGGCTCGGGGGAGGTTGGGCTCATCACGCGGCAAGCATACGGAGGCCTCTCTGCTGGGCAGGGATGCTAGTGCCGATACTCGATGATCTGGACAGGATCGCCATCTGGATCGCGGAACGT
>JBDTXD010000108.1:0-5607 GCA_040006375.1 Actinomycetota bacterium | reverse complement strand
GGAGGCGATGTTCTTTAGTACCTGGGCCGGGCTCGGTCGCGTCGTCATCGTCGGCGTCCTCGCCTACGCCGGGCTGGTCGCGCTGCTCCGACTCTCCGGCAAGCGGACGCTCGCCAAGATGAACGCCTTCGACCTGGTCGTCACGGTGGCGCTCGGCTCGACGCTGGCGACCATCCTGCTATCCAGGACTGTCCCCCTCGTCGAGGGGATGCTCGCGTTCATCGTGCTCATCGCGCTCCAGTATGCGATCGCCTGGCTCTCCGTGCGGATTCCCGCAGTCGACCGGCTCGTCAAGTCGGAGCCGACCTTGCTGCTGTATCGGGGGGCGTTCCTGCCGCAGGCGCTACGCCGGGAGCGCGTGACCGAGGGCGAGGTGCGCGCCGCAGTGCGCGGGCACGGCATCGCCTCCCTCGATGGGGTGGAGGCGGTGGTGCTGGAGACGGACGGGAGTTTCTCCGTTGTCGCACCGATGGAGTCCCGCGATCGGTCCGCGCTTGCGGGGGTCACCGGTGTATCGGACAGCGGCGACGCCGCGCAGGCGCGAGAGATTCGGTAAGGAGCGGCGATGCGCGAGCGTGCCAAGAACGCTTGGGAGAATGTCAATTCCACGTTGTGGTTCGTGCCGGCGGTGCTGATCGTTCTGGCAATCGCGTCCTCCTCGGTGTTGATCCAGGTCGACGTCGCGCTGATTGGGAATCGGCACACGAACACCATCCTGCCGTGGCTCTTCAGCGGCACGGCGGATGCCGCACGCTCCATCCTCTCGACGATCGCCGGGTCGCTGATCACCGTGATCTCGATCGCCTTCTCGCTGATCATCATCGCGCTCCAGCAAGCCTCCGCGCAGTTCACCCCGCGCGTCCTCCGCTCGTTCACCGCCGACCGTGGCAATCAGGTCGTGCTCGGGATGTATATCGCGACCTTCGTCTATTCCCTGCTCGTGTTGCGCGCCGTGCGCAGCGCGAACCAGAGCCGGAACCAGACAGACTTCATCCCCAGCCTGTCGGTGACGATCGCGATCGTGCTGGCGATCGTCTGCCTCGGCCTGCTGATCTACTTCATCCACCACACGTCGCAGTCGCTGCAGGTGTCGGTGATCCTCGATCGCGTGCGCGCCGACCTCATCGCGCAGCTCGACGCGCTCTACCCGGACCGTCGCGCGGATTGGATTGTCGATCAGTCGCCGGTGCCCGTGCTGATCGCGTCGCTCGCGGGCGAGGGGATCGCCCATCGTATTCTTTCCGAGCGGACCGGCTTCATCCGCACGATCGACGAGGAGGCGATCCGCGCCACAGCGCTCGATGGCGTCCAGTGGCTGTGGGTCCGCCGCCAGGTCGGGGACTTCGTGACGACCGGGGGCGTCCTCGCCGAATGCCGCGCCGACGTGCCCCCGGACGCGCCGCTGTCTCGGTGTGTCCGCGATGCCATCGTGATCGACGACCGCCGGTCGATCAACCAGGACCCGCTCTTCGGCGTCCGGCAGCTGGTGGATATCGCCCTCAAGGGGCTCTCGCCCGGCATCAACGACCCGACGACCGCCGACTATGCGCTCTATCACCTTGGCGACGCCCTCGGTCATCTCGCGGGCCGGGCGATCCCGCCCGCCGGGCAGATCGCGGAGACGAGCGGGGCGTGGATCTTCTTCAGCCGCCCGACCTGGGACGCATTCGTCGCCGCCGCATTCGATCAGATCCGGCGCGCGGCGACCGGCCAGGTGCAGGTGCTGCAGACCTTGCTCGATATCCTCGCCGATCTCGCCGTCCATATCCCGCCGGGGAGTCGCAGCGACGCGATCCGCCACCAGGTTGCCGAGGTTCGTCGCATCGTCGCGCGCGCGGACTGGAGCGAGGCGGACACGCAGTCACTTATCTGCCGGGCGGATCGCGTCGACGATCTGTTGTCGCCGCTCGCAGCCGAGACCGTGCATCGGCCATGCGAACCGCGCGAGGAAGGGTGATTCATTGGCTCTCGTGATCGGCGCGTCGCTCTTCGGTATCAAGCTCGTCGGCCTCAACGGGCAGAATCTGCAGAAGCTGTTGCTCACCCTGGCGCTGCTTGTCCTCCTGCTCCTGCTGAGCAGCTTGACGCGCGGCCTCTTGCGCCTGATCTGGCGCGAACACCCCAACGAGCGCGCCCGCTTCTGGGGTCGCCAGGGGATCAGTCTTACCGTCGCGCTCGTCTTCATCCTCGGTGTCGTCTCGATCTGGTTCAACGACCCGACGCGCTTGGCCACCGCCCTCGGCCTCGTCTCCGCAGGCCTCGCCTTCGCGCTGCAGAAAGTCGTCACGTCCGTCGCCGGGTACTTCGTCATCCTGCGCGGCAAGACCTTCAATGTCGGCGATCGGATCACGATGGGGGGCGTGCGCGGCGACGTGATCGCCCTCAGCTTCATCCAGACGACGATCATGGAGATGGGGCAGCCGCCCTCGGTGCAGAGCGCGGACCCGGCGGTCTGGGTGCGCAGCCGCCAGTACACGGGCCGGATCGTCACCGTCTCCAACGACAAGATCTTCGACGAGCCGGTCTACAACTACACGCGCGACTTCCCCTACATCTGGGAGGAGATGCCGATCCCGATCACCTACGCGGCTGACCGGGGCGCGGTGGAGCGCATCCTGCTGGACTGCGCCGCGCGGCACACGGTGGCGATCCGGGAGATGGGCGAGGAGGCCCTCTCCGTCATGCAACGGCGCTACGGGATGCGGATCGAGGATTTCACGCCGAAGGTCTTCTACCGGATCACCGACAACTGGCTCGAGCTGACGGTGCGCTTCATGGTGCGCGACCACGGTATCCGCGATCTGAAGGACGCGATGGCCCGCGACATCCTCGACGCATTCGATGCGGCGGGTATCGGCATCGCCTCCGCCACGTACGACATCATCGGGTTCCCGGCAGTTCGGTTGCAGGGGGACAGCGGGGGGACGAAACAGGGACGGCCCGACGCATCCACGACCGGGGTGGAGACGTGAGCGGGAGATGCATCGCCGTTCGATGGACAGGCGATGGGGCAGCGGTCATCTGCAAGGCTTCATGCGAGATGCTCTAGCGCTCGTTGTCGGTCGCGGCGTTGAGCGTGCCTGCTGGTGCGTTGGTCGACGTGCTCGCTCAGCGGGCACGCGCCTGCATCGCATCTCACTCTGGCTTCCGGTCGAACCAGCGCACGAGTGGACGGATCGTCATCCCTTGCACCAGCAAGGTGAACAAGACAATGGCGAAGGTCAGCAGCAGCAGTGTCGCACGTTCCGGCACGAACGCATCAGGAATACTCAGCGCCGCAGCAAGGGCGACCGCGCCCCGGAGTCCGCCCCAGACAACGATGTGCTGGTAACGGAGAGGAAAGCGGCGTGGTCGCGGTTGCCCAAGGTTCAGCGTCACCATTCCTCCATAGACGATCAAAGCGCGGGCGACGAGAATACTGACCACCGCCCAGAAGATGAGCGTGAGATCGCCGCGCCCGATCGGGATGCGATGGATCTGCAGGCCAATCAACAAGAAGATGAACGAGTTGGCGAGGTAGGTGATCAACTCCCACGCCCCGTCCATCGCGGCACGTGTCGTCTCCGACATGCTGATCTGCGCGGCGTAGTTCCCGATCACGAGGCCAGCTACGACGACGGCGATCACTGGACTCGCACCGAGGCGGACGCCTTGAACGGTCACTGCCAGATGTTCCGTGAGGATGAACGTGCCGTACGCGAGCAGGAGCGTGCAGGTGATCTCGATCAGATAATCATCGACCGTGCGCAGGAGACGCGCCGTCAGATAGCCCAGTCCCGCACCGACGGCGACCCCGCCGATGATCGAGACGACAAACGCGAGGCCGGTCAGCAATGGGGCGACCCTGCCCGCGACGATCACGCCGAGCAGAATCTGGAAGATGACGAGGGCCGTGCCATCGTTGAAGAGGCTCTCCGCTTCGACCACCGTGGCGAGGCGGCGATCGGCCTTGAGTTGCTTGAAGATGGCGAGCACGGAGACCGGATCAGTCGCGGAAATCAACGCGCCGAAGAGCAGTGCGACGAGCCAGGCCAGTCCCGCGAGATGCATGATCGCCCCCACCACCAGTGTACTGACCAGCACGCCGGGAATCGCCAATCCGCTGATGAAACGAAACTCGGCGCGCAGGTGCTTCCATGGAAGGTTATAGGCGGCCTCGAAGAGGAGGGCGGGGAGGAAGACGGTCAAGATGACATCCTCGGAGAGCGATACCTGGAACGGACCGCCGGTGATCCCGAGCGCGAGTCCGACGACGACGAGCGCAATCGTATACGGGACACGGATGAACCGTGTCACGAAGGCGACGAGCACGACCGCGACGAGCAGGGCCAGCAGAGTGGTCACGCCCCGCGTCGTGGTGCTCGTCTCCCCAATGACGATCGGCGGGAGCGGCAAAAGTGACAGATGTCCCGAGGGATTCATGGGGTACCCGTGCGCGTCGGTATGGGTTGGGGCACAGCCGGCGCGAAGGGATCGACTTTCGTCACCCGAATCACCCGCAGCTGGAGCGCGACCGGACCACCGACGTGAGCCGCGAGATCATCCCGCAGCGCCCTCGCTTGCGTGCTCGTCAGGTCCTGCGCGAGCCGCACCGCCGCCGTGAAGACCTCCACCACCTTCTTCTCACGACTGATGCTCACCAGGCTATTGTCCGCATCGGCATTCGCCAACTACTGCACGACGATCGTCCGGATCGCCGCGGTCTCATTCGCACTCTGAATTTTGCGCACCGTGAAGCCGACCAGCGGCAAGTCAACGACCGCAGGAGCGCCAGGGCGTCGGCGGGGATCGGGGTCATGAGGGGCGCGGTCAGCATCGCACCGATGATGACCGCAGCACTGTTGGCGATCAGGCCGAAGGTGGCGATGACGCAGCTGAGGACGACGAGAAGCAGATAGTAGAGGTTGAGGGCAGCGGCCCCGGTGAGTTCGTGCTGCGTCTGCTGGCACCGCTCAACGGTGATCGGAGCAAAGACACGTTCACGCCATGCGCGACGCGAGGGAGCGACGATGGCGGTAATCGGGAGGAGGGCAAGAGACTCAACCGGATCATCGCGCATCGGTGTGCCTTTCTCTTCACGCACCTTCGCGGAGCAACCACAGGGCGTCGCCGGGTCAAGAACTCCGTTGCATGATTGTACAGGTGATTCCCGATCGCCAGACAGCGGTGAAGAGGGTACTGGCTTCGCATGCCCCGTGCGTGGTGCAGGAGCATCCTGCTGTCATCGAATCATTAGACAGAATGTCCCGATAGCGAGTCGATTGGCGAAAGAGAAAATAGTGCACGCTTCGGCCGCGACGCCGCGCGAAGCGCCGAGCAGTGCGCGGAAGCCTGTCCAGGTGAGGTGTACCCCAGCCGACCCCGACAGCGCGCGGGAACGGCTACTGAAGTGCCATGCCGCTGTTCCAAAACGGCACGCGGTCCTTGAAACACGTCGAGGCTGCGGCCGATCCGCCCGCTACTCCGGGACCGTGTTGCGGACATTGCCGTCGCCCTCGGATGGAGAGCGAACGTGCCGGATGCACCATTAGCGTAGTCGGGTAGGAGCGACCCATCGCTGGGCCACTCCCCCCTCAGAACCGGACGTGCGACTTTCATCGCATCCGG
>JBDTXD010000107.1:0-5652 GCA_040006375.1 Actinomycetota bacterium | reverse complement strand
CGGCGAGCCAACCCCGCTGGGAGCGCGCCCTATCCGGCCTCTTGCGCGCGGGTTCGGAGCAGCCGCCTGCGCTCCATCTCGTTGAACCCGCCCCACACCCCATGAGTTTCGTTCGTCTCCAGGGCGGAGTCAAGGCATTCTGTGCGGACCGGGCATCGGGCGCAGATGGCCTTGGCCACCGCTTCCCGCGCATGCTTCTCGCGCCGTTTCTCGAAGTACGCGGGAGCGAAGAAGACGGCGGGGTCCTCACCCCGGCATGCGGCCCTGAGGCGCCACTGTTCCGACTCGATCCTGGCGTACTCCACCGAACCTCCCGGGTCCCTACCCAGTAGTTCGTTCCCGGAGAGCCGAAGGATTCCACCCCGGTCGAACCCAGCGGTGAAGTTCAGCCCCGATCGGGAACCGGCGCGGGCTCGTCGCCGGGCACGACAGGCCCGGGGCCGCCGGGGACGGAGCCGGGCTCGACCTCGACCTTCAGGACCAAGCCGTCGATCCCTCGAACCCGGACCTTCGACCCCGGTGGGATCGGCTCGCTCATCGTCCGTCCGCGCCACATCGTGCCCTTCACGTAGACGGGGCCTTCCGGCGAGAGCTTGCCGCGAGCCTCACCGACCAGGCCGATGAGACCCCGCTGAGCGGTCACGATCCGGTCACGCGATTGCAGGGCCACCGTGAGCCCGAACCCGTAGTAGAGGACGCTCGCGATCAGCGCGGACCCGAGCAGCCACGGAGAGAGCCGGATCGCAGGCCCGAGGCCGTGCCAAGTGAGCCACGATCCCACGCCGAAGAGGATCAGCCCGAACACACTCAGCAACCCGAGATTGCGGATCCGAACATCCGCGACCAACAGCCCGACACCACCGAGCAGCATCACGAACCCGAGCCAGGACATCGGCACCACGGTGAGTCCGAACACCGCGAGCGCGAGCATCCCCACCCCGGCGAACCCGGCGAACCCGAACCCCGGCTGCGTGAGTTCGAACGCGACCCCTGCCAGACCCAACACCAGAAGCAGGAAGATGACGGACGGGGACGACGCCCAATGGAGCATCCGGTCGATCGGCCCCAGGTTGTTGAAGCGGATGTCCACGGTACCTTCAGCAACCTGCGCGTCGGTCTTCGCCACGTGGGTGTGGAACGTGTACGAGTGGCCGTCGACCTGCACCGGACCGCCCTCACCGGCGTCGAGCTTCTCCAGGAGATCGGGCACCGAGATCGTCGGGAACGTGGCGAATCCCGCATCGATCGCCGGCTTGGCGGCGATGCCCTTGTCCGCGATCAGAGAGAGATCCGGCGCGGTCCGGTCGTGGAGGGCCGCCCACTTCACGAAGAGGCCGGTCAGGTTCGGGCGTTCGTCCGCGTGCGCAAGGTCCAGTGGATACAGGGGTCCCGTCTGTGAACCCGGGGCGACCGTCGCGATCGTGGCGGCCCCCATGAGCAGGACGCCGGCCCCAGCGGCTTTCGCCGGCACGGGGCCCGTCCATGTGACGACGGGAACCTTCATGGCTGCGATCCGGTCAGCTAGGGCAAGACCGTCTTGGTTCAGGGCACCGGCGGTGTTCAGCTGGAGGATGACCACCGCACCCTCGGATTCGGCGGTGTCGAGTTTGCCGTTCACGTAGGCGAGGAGCGTGCTGTCGATGGGGCCCTCAACCTTGATGACCTCCACCCGCGTCGGCGTGGTGCCGGCCGACGGAGCGGCGGCCGGCGTGGATGAGCCCGTCGCCGATGCGGCGGCGGGCCAGCAGGCGAGCACGGCGAGGGCGGCGAGGAAGGGAAAGGACCGGCGCATGGGGAGGTCATCGTACCCAGCCGGACCGGGAGTATCCTGGGCGCAACTCCATGGCCCCTGACTTCCGCAGACTCAGCGACCGACCGGTGTTCAAGCCGATCGCCATCATGCTCCTGGTCCCCGTCATCGCCTTGAGCGCGGGGCTGTTGGCCGTCGTCGTCGCGCCCCCGTTCCTTGCCATCGGCGCCGGAGCCAAGCAGCTCAACGATCAGCTGGACGCCGCAGGGGCCGGCTTCACGCACATCCCAAGCCTCCCGGAGCGCTCAACCATCTACGCGAACGACGGCAAAACGATCCTGGCCCAGTTGTACTTGGACAACCGGGAGATCGTGCACCTCCCGCGCATCAGCGACATCGCCCAGCAGGCGGTGATCGATACCGAGGACTACAGCTACTATGACCATGGCGCCCTGGATATGAGAGGTCTGGTCCGGGCGTTGATCGCGGATGTCAAGGCGGGCAGCTTCGCGCAAGGCGGATCCACCATCACCCAGCAGTTGGTGAAGAATGCCGTTCTGGGCGATACCGCGCAGACCTTCGCCAGGAAGTTCCAGGAACTCGCGATCGCGCTGCAGGTCGAACAGCAGTACACCAAGAAGGAGATCCTTGAGCTCTACCTCAACGACATCTACCTCGGGAACCGCCAGTACGGGATCGGCACGGCCGCCGACTTCTACTTCCACGAGCCCGCCTCGCAGCTGACGTTGGTTCAATCCGCATTGCTCGCCGGGATGATCCAAGCCCCTGAGGGCTACAACCCCCTTCCCCGCCACGCCGGTGGTCATCCGAATCAGGCAAAGCGCCGACGGAACTTCGTCCTGGACCGGATGGCCGAGCTCGGCGATATCACCCAAGCCAAAGCCGACCAGGCCAAAAGCAAGCCGCTCGGCCTGGTGAAGCACCCCGACAACACCCAGCCGCCGCCCCCGTACTTCGTCCACTACCTGATCCAGCAGATCCAGCTGAACCCGAACGGAGAGTTCGACGCGCTGGGCAAGAAGCTCAACGAGCGGAACAAGGAGCTGCAGCGAGGGGGCTTGAAGATCTACACCACCCTGGACCCCCAGTGGCAGTCGTACGCGCAGGAGGCTGCCCTGAACCCATGGGGGATCACGCCCGGGAACCCCGGTTACAAGAACAAGCCAGATACCGGCATCGTCTCCATCGACAACACGACCGGCGCGATCCGCACCATGCTCAGCGGGCGGAACTTCGCCCGGGACCAACTCAACCTAGTCACATCGGTGAGACAGGCTGGGTCTGCCTTCAAACCCTTCACACTGGTCGCCGCCTTCCGCCACCACGTATCGCCGAACCTGACCTTCAGTTCGAGATCGCCGTTCTGCTCGCCGAAGTGGACCAGCCAGTCTCATTGCGTGAGCAACTCCGAAGGCGCGGGCGACCTGGGGATCATGAACCTATGGACGGCTACGGCGGAATCGATAAATGTGGTGTTCGCACAGTTGGCGCTGCAGGTGGGACCGGACAGCATCGTGACCGCCGCGCACGATATGGGCATCAAGAGCGAGCTCAAGGCGGTCCCCTCGATCACGCTGGGTACCAACTCGGTTAGTCCGCTCGAGATGGCCTCGGCCTATCAGACGTTCGCGAACGCCGGCGTGCATTGCGAACCGTTCGCGATCACCCGGATCTCGAACTCCGCCGGCCCCCTCTACCGACACAAGCCGCAGTGCGCGTCGGCCCTGAAGCCCGCGACCGCGAACCTCATCACCGCGATGCTGCACGGGGTTGTCACCAGCGGCACGGCGTCGAGTTCGGGCGCGAACCTCGCTCCGTGGCCCGTCTCAGGCAAGACTGGTACGACACAGGATTCGGCGGACGCCTGGTTCGTCGGCTACACCAGACAGGTCACCACATCGGTGTGGGTGGGCTTCCCGAGCACCGACACCTCGATGATCCCGTACTTCGGTACATCGGTGTTCGGCGGTTCAGTTGCCGCCCCCATCTGGGCGAACTACATGAACCGGGTGATGCACGGGATGTCGGCGCTCTCGTTCGGCTCGCCGCCCACCCAGAAGCGTGCCGCTGTTCCCAACGTGGTCGGAAAGAAGGAGTCGATCGCGACCTCGATCTTGACGAAGGCACACTTCGTACCGGTGACCCAGCCGATCGACGACGCCGCACCGAAGGGCACCGTGGTCTCGCAGTCGCCGTCGGGCGGGGCATCTGCCGAGGCGGGCACGTCGGTGATCATCAAAGTGAGCACCGGGAAGCCCGGGACGGTCGCGATCCCTACGGTCACGGGCGAGCTCCTGGCGGATGCGAAGGCCGCGATCACCAACAGGGGCTTCACCGTGGCCATCAAGAACCTGACGGTGAGCAACCCCTCGAAGGTCGGCGTGATCGTCGCGCAGTCGCCCGCCGGCGGCACCCAGGCAAAGCAGGGAACCACGGTCACGATCACCGTGGGCCGTACTCACTAATCGCCGAGCTTGGCCCGTACCTTCGCCTGAACAGCAGTGCCGTCCACCTGGAATCCCTTGGTCTTGCCCATGACCATCCCCATGACCTTGCCCATCTCCTTCATGGATGTGGCCCCGGTGGCCGCGATGGCCTCCTCGACCAGGGCGTCCAGACGTTCCTCGGGGAAGGTGTCGGGCGCGAAGGGCGTGATCACGGCGCGCTCATTCGTCTCTTTCTCCGCCAGTTCGGTGCGTCCGGCCCCCTGGAAGGCCTCGATGGACTCGGTGCGCTTCTTCACCTCTTTCCCGGCGACCTCCCGAACCTCGTCGTCGGAGAGCTCATGGAGGATCTCTTTCTCTCTGAGGGTGATCGCGGCCCACAGCATGCGGAGGGCGCCGACGGCAGTCTTGTCGCCGGCCCTCATCGCATCCGTCATCTCTTGGTGAACCTGCGCCTTCAACGTGGGGTCGGTCACTAGACTCCTCCCGTGTTTGCGTGGATAGCCGGTGTCCTGGGGTTCGGCGTGGTGTGCGTCCTCTACGGCGTGTGCATCGAGCACAGATGGTTCCGTATCACCCGGCACCGTCTGGACATCCTACCGGCGGACGCCCCGGCGCCGATCACCGTGCTCCACCTGTCCGATCTGCACTTCACGGTCCGTGAGCCGCGGAAGATCCGATTCATCGCGGCGCTGCCGAAGGCAGACATCACGGTGGTCACCGGCGACTTCCTGGCCGAGCCGGCCGCTGTGGAGACCGTCGTCGCGGCGCTGAAGCCCGCGCTCGGCACCCGCGCCAGCTGGTTCGTCCTGGGATCCAACGACTACTTCGTGCCCCGGCGATTGAACTACTTCTCGTACTTCCGACGGGATCGCCATCCCCGCCGGACGACCCGGGGCCGCGCCGGGGACCTGCGTGCGCAGCTGGCCGCCACCGGGTGGGAGGACCTGACCAACGTCCGGCGGCAGATCCAGATCAACGACCTTCCCATGGAACTCCTGGGCCTGGACGACGCGCACATCTTCTGGCACGACCTCACCGTGGCGCCCCGCACCGAGCCGGAGCGGTTCGGGTTCGCGGTGATGCACTCGCCGGACTCCGCGCCGGAGACCGCGGCGCTCGGCTACGACTTGATGGTCGCCGGACACACCCACGGCGGCCAGGTGCGTCTCCCGTGGGTGGGGGCGTTGGTGACCAACTGCTCCATGCCACGCCGGCTGGTGAGCGGCCTGATCCGGATGGGCGGGGCCGTCATGTACCTGTCGCCCGGCATGGGCACCAGCAAGTTCGCGCCGTTCCGCTTCTTCTGTAGGCCGGAAGCCGCCCTCTTGGAGCTGCGTCCTCGGAAGAGCTAAGCGCGGCCGCTTCGTTACACTTGGTGGCCTCGGGACGTGGCGCAGTTTGGTAGCGCGCAGCGTTCGGGACGCTGAGGTCGCG
>JBDTXD010000106.1:0-5875 GCA_040006375.1 Actinomycetota bacterium | reverse complement strand
GGTGTGTCGGGGAGCGGGAAGTCGACCATGGTGCAGGACGTGCTCCTCCGTGCACTGATGCAGCGCATCTACCGCTCCCGCCTGCTCCCGGGCAAGCACAAGAAGCTGCTCGGCTGGGAACAGGTCGACAAGGTCATCGACATCGACCAGTCGCCGATCGGCCGGACCCCGCGGTCCAACCCCGCGACCTACACAGGGGTCTTCGACCATGTGCGGAAGCTGTTCGCGCAGGTGCCCGAGGCCAAACTCCGTGGGTTCCAACCGGGCAGATTCAGCTTCAACGTCCGTGGGGGCCGGTGCGAGAACTGCGCCGGAGACGGCCAGATCAAGATCGAGATGCACTTCCTGCCCGACGTGTACGTCACGTGCGAGGTCTGCAAGGGCAAGCGCTACAACCGCGAGACGCTGGAGGTGAAGTACAAGGGGCGGAGCATCTCCGACGTGCTGGAGATGTCCGTGGCCGAGGCCCTCGAGTTCTTCACGAATATCCCGCCGATCAAACGGCATATGCAGACCCTGTCGGACGTTGGGCTCGGGTACGTGCGTCTGGGACAACCTGCGCCCACGCTCTCGGGCGGGGAGGCGCAGCGCATCAAGCTCAGCTCCGAACTGCACAAGCGTGCCACGGGCAACACCATCTATGTCTTGGACGAACCAACAACCGGCCTGCATTTCGAGGACATCCGAAAACTCCTCCAGGTGCTCCAGCGGCTCGTCGACACCGGGAACACCGTTCTGGTGATCGAGCACAACCTCGATGTCATCAAGACGGCGGACTGGATCATCGACATGGGTCCTGAAGGTGGAGACGGCGGCGGCTCGATCGTGGCGACCGGGAGCCCTGAGGATATCGCCGCGGATCCGGGGTCCCATACGGGACGTTTCCTGGCCGAGGTCCTTGCCAGGCCGGAGCTTCCGGCCCGATCCTCGTCCGATGCCTCCGAGCCCGCTCTCTTCCCTGGTTGACGATGCTTGCTAGGATTCCCGCCGACGTGTCGAAGCGGATCATCCTCGGTATCTCTGTCGCCGCCCTCCTCGGGGCCGCATGCAGCACTCTTCCGGTAGCGACGGTCTCCTACGGGACAGGTACCGAGTTCATCCCCATGGTTGCCGACAACCTGGACGACGTGGGGCTGGGCAGTTCGATCGCGCTGGACAAGGACGGCGTGGCCTACGTGTCGTACCTCGGGTTCACCGAGAAGCCGAAGCCTGATGCCATCCCGATCCCTCGCCCGCTCCTCAATCCCGGGGTACCGTCCGTGCTCATCACCAGCGAGAAAGGCAGCATCTGGACCCGCGGCGCGGCAGCCGTTGCCGTGCCGGCCGTGTCAGGGATCGTCTGGCCCTACTCCCCGGCGACGGTGTCGAATCTGAAGAACATCCTTCCCACCAACACGAACGGCACCGACGTCGTCATTGGTGCCGACGGCGCGCCGCATACGGTATGGACGGGGCCCGACGGGGTGTGGGAGGTGGACGGAGGGACCGCTGGTCTCACCAGCGTCGCGTCGCAGGTGCTCGCGGTGGACCCGCCGTTGTCCATTGCCGGGCAGATCGGCCGGCCGTCCATCGCGCTCGACGCCGGTGGAACGCCGTGGGTGGCATTCACCTCAACCGCATCCGGCACCGGTGAGGTCGATGTGGCGACCCCGGGGAACAAGGGGTGGGACATCACAACGGTGGCCACGTTCGACCTGTGCAACGGGTGCCCGCAGGCGGGCGATACGAAGCTGCTCGAGACGCCCGATGGCCTGGTTGTGGCCTACGTCGACCCCAGAGCCGGAGTGATGATCGCGACCCAGCCCTCCTCGGGCTCTGCGGGGTCGACAACCGGGTCGCAGCCCGCCTGGCCCACCGAACGGGTCGCTCCGAAGGTCGCGGGGATCGGGCTGGATGCGGTCGCAGCCAAGGACGGCACCATCTACACGAGCTACTACACAGGCGACGGCACCGTGGGCCTCGCGTCCGGTACGTCCGGGTCGTGGACGACGACCAAGGTTGCGGATGTCACGGA
Source organism: Actinomycetota bacterium (assembly GCA_040006375.1). GTDB lineage: Bacteria > Actinomycetota > UBA4738 > UBA4738 > HRBIN12 > JANXVR01. The sequence goes on along the minus strand of JBDTXD010000106.1, from coordinate 3,861 downwards.
TCCCGACAAGGAGGCGGTCGGGAACGATGTATGGACCACGGGCGTTGCGGTGGACGAAACCGGCGCCGTGTCCGTGACGTGGTACGACAAGGAGACCGATGCCGTGAAACTCGCGAGCGGCAAAGCCCCGTCGGACCTGGCTCCCGTCGACACACCGGGAACGCTCGGCGGAACCGCGCCGGCGTTGGCCGTGTCGCCGGACGGCGTTTCGACCTACCTGTCGTGGTACGACGTGAGTACGACCTCGCTCCTCGTCGGAATCCTTGGCCCAGCGAATGGCGTCGCGATCGCGGAGCCGAGCCCGACCCCGACGGCCGTTGCGCAGGCGGCGGCTGCGTGCACGCCGGAGGGGACCACGCTCAAGATCAGCGCCTCGGGAACCGCATTCGACAAGACGTGCCTGGCGGCCACCGCCGGCAAACCCTTCACCATCGTCTTCGACAATCAAGACAGCGGGATCCCACATAATGTTTCTATCTACGACGGCACGAACACCCTCTTCGCAAAATCTCCGCAGCCCGGACCGGGCACAGTGACCTACCCGGTGCCCGCGTTGGACGCCGGGACTTACACGTTCCAGTGTGATGTGCACCCGACCGTGATGTTCGGGACGTTCATCGTCTCCAAGTAGTCACGCCCGCTCCACAGCCTTCGTCGGCGCCGAACCTAGAATGACCCTGTGAGCGTTCCACGACCGCAGGCCTCGTCCATCCCGGACCTCCCCGGCGCGTACTTGTTCCGCGACGGAGACGGGCGCGTGGTCTACGTCGGCAAGGCGATGTCCCTCCGCAAGCGCCTGGCCTCGTACTGGTCGAAACCCTTGCACCCCAGGACAGAAGCCATGACGATCGCGGCCCAGACCGTGGAATGGATCACCGCCTCCACCGAGGTCGACGCGCTGATGCTGGAGTTCAACCTTATCCAGCAGCACCGGCCCCGGTTCAACATCCGCTACCGCGACGACAAGTCCTACCCGTACCTGGCGCTCACGGTGGGGGAGCGCTGGCCTCGCGCGCAGGTGTTGCGTGGCGCGAAACGCAAGCAGGTCCGTTACTTCGGCCCTTACGGGCATGCGTGGGCCATCCGCGACACCCTGGATGCTCTCACCCGGGTCTTCCCGGTGCGGACCTGCTCGAACGCCTTCTTCGATCAGCGGGCCCGGGCCAAACGGCCTTGCCTATATTTCGACATCGGGCGCTGCTCTGGGCCCTGCGTCCCGGAGGTGAGCGGCGTCACCGAGGAGTCGTACCGCGGGGACGTCGACGCGATGGCTGGGTTCCTCGCGGGGGACACCAAACCGGTGATCCAGGGCTTGGAACGCGAGATGAAGCAGGCCGCCGAACGCCAGGCGTACGAACAGGCAGCGCGCTACCGCGACCAACTCGCCGCCGCCCGCCGGGCCCTCGAGACCCAGGAGATGGTGCTCTCCCAGCCCGAGGACCTCGATGTCATCGCGATGGCCGAGGCCGACCTCGAGGCCGGGTTCCAGGTGTTCTTCGTTCGGGGTGGCAGAGTGCTGGGGCGCAAGGGCTGGGTCGTGGACCGCGTGGAGGATATCGACACCCCAGGGCTGGTCGCCAGTTTCGTCCGGCAGCTGTACATGGAGCGGGAGGAGGTTCCTCCGGCGGTCCTGGTCCCGGCGATGCCCGGCGAGCGCGACCTCCTGACCGCCTGGCTCACGTCCCGGCGCGGCTCGAACGTGCGGATCGGGGTCCCCGAGCGCGGGGCGAAACGCCGGCTCATGGAGGTCCTCACGCAGAACGCGACCGATTCGTTCCACCGCCACAAGCTCCGCCGCGCCTCCGACTTCGGCGCTAGGTCCCGCGCGCTCTCCGAGCTCGCCGGACACTTAGGCTTGGAGCAGGCGCCGCTGCGCATCGAGTGCTACGACATCTCCAACCTGGGCCCGACCGACACGGTCGGGTCGATGGTCGTGTTCGAGGACGGGCTGCCCAAGCGTTCGGATTACCGGCGGTTCACCATCAAGGGCGTCGCCGGACAGGACGATTTCGCAAGCATGGACGAGATGCTCCGCCGCCGGTTCGCCCGCCTGATCGACGAGCGGGACACGACCGTCGCGCAGGGGAAGCGCTTCTCGTACCCGCCGGCACTCGTGGTCGTGGACGGCGGGCGGGGCCAGCTGGGGGTTGCGTCGAAGGTGCTCGCGGACCTGGGCCTCAGCATCCCGCACGTGGGGTTGGCCAAGCGGCTCGAGGAGGTCTATTTCCCCGACCGTCCCGACCCATTGCTCGTTCCTCGGGGATCGGAGTCGCTCTTCGTCCTGCAGCATCTCCGGGACGAGGCGCACCGGTTCGCGATCGGATTCCACCGTGAGACGCGGGGCAAGCGAGCGCTCCGGTCACCGCTCGACGAGATCCCCGGCGTCGGCCCGGCACGCAAGAAGGCACTCCTGAAGGCCTTCGGTTCGTTGACCCGGCTCCGCCAGGCGGAGGAAGAGCAGATCGGAGAGGTACCCGGCATCGGGACCGAACTGGCCCGTGCGGTGTTCGAGGCGCTGCATACCCCGGTGGTAGCGGGGAGGGAGAGCGCCTGATGGCCGACCCGATGCCGATCCAGCCCGAGGCGAGCACGCCTGGGTTCACCATCATCACGGGGCTGTCCGGCGCCGGCCGCTCGGAGGCTGCCCGGTCGCTCGAAGACATCGGGTTCTTCGTCGTGGACAACCTGCCCCCGGCCCTCCTGCCCAAGATGGCTGAACTGGCTGCGCGCCCGGGCGGCCCCATGCGGCTCGCCATCGTGATCGACGCGCGAGGCGGCGTGTTCTTCGGCGAACTCTCGAAGGCTCTGGAGGAATTGAAGCAGCTCCACGTCAACTACCGGATCCTCTACCTGGAGGCATCGGACGAGATGCTGGTGAATCGCTACGAGGCCACGCGCCACCGTCATCCGCTCGCTCCTGCCGACCGCGTGGTTGAAGGCATCCGAAAGGAGCGCCTCATGATGGAGAGCCTCCGCGGTGAGGCGGACCTGGTGATCGACACCTCCGAACTCACGCCGCACGAGCTCCGGGACAGGCTGCGCGAGGCCTTCTCCGACGGTGCCACCGACGCGGCGCTGCGCGTGTCCGTTGGGTCGTTCGGCTTCAAATACGGTGCGCCGCGTGACGCAGACCTGGTCCTGGACGTCCGCTTCCTCCCGAACCCCCACTGGATCGACGAACTCCGCCCGCTGCCCGGTACGGATGACCGGGTCCGGACGTACGTGCAGGGTCAGCCCGCATATCGTGAGTTCGCTGCCCGGCTCCGCGACCTCCTGGACGTGGTGGTGCCGGGCTACGTCGCCGAGGGGAAGTCCTATCTCACGATCGCCGTCGGCTGCACCGGCGGGCATCATCGCTCGGTGGTGGTCGCAGAGGACATCGCCGCCTACTTCCGGGAGAAGGGGATGGCCGCCTCCGTGGATCACCGGGACGTGGGACGGACCTAGTTGGCCGGGCCTGCGTCCAACCGTAGCCGTCGCCGCCAGGTCCGCAAGCAGGGCCGGTCGGCACGTAGGAGCATGCGCGGAGCCAAGGTCTCGCGCGCACGCAAGCAGGGGCGAAAGGAGCTCCGCCGGCAGACGGGCGGGCGGGGTCGTCGGCCGCTCTTGCGATCGCGGCGCGACGCGGTGTTGAGCGTCGCCGTAGGGACGCTTGTGGTCGCCGGGATCCTCGCTCTCGTGGTGTTCCGCCCGTCCCCCCAGCCGCGGTGAGCGCTCCTTCGCCGGCAGGGGGAGGGTCGCCGCCCCCAACCGGGAACGGCGGCGCGTCACCGCCGCCCTCGCCGCACCCCGATCCGTGCCCGAGCCCGAAACCGGGCTCCGGTCAGTAGCTTCCGGGACGACGATTCGCCGGTCTGGCTA
>JBDTXD010000105.1:0-5879 GCA_040006375.1 Actinomycetota bacterium | reverse complement strand
CGCCTATGTCGCGGCACGTCTGGAGCATCACCAGAAGGTCATGGGCTTCGGTCACGCGGTGTACACGACGATGGACCCACGCGCGACCGAACTGAAGCAGCTCCTCCGCGATCTCGCGGAGCGCCACGACGCCATCATCTGGGCGAACATCTTCGAGGCGCTGCAGGAGACCGTCTTCGAGCAGAGGGCCCTCTGGCCCAACGTGGACCTCTACGCTGCCGGCGTATACCACGTGCTCGGCATCGCCACAGACCTGATGACGCCGATCTTCGCGCTCGCGCGGATGGCGGGATGGACCGCGCACGTGCGCGAACAGTACGCCGACAACAAGGTCATCCGTCCGGGCAGCGAGTACGTCGGTCCCTCGAACCGCAAGTACGAACCGATCGATCAGCGCAGCTAGCGCTAGCGCACCGGACGCGGGAACAGCCCGGCTCCATCCACCACCTTACGAACCGTGGCATCGTCGCCCATGCCCATGAGGTGCACGCCCGAGATCCCGGGGATCTGCAGGATCGCTCGCACTACGTCGACCGTCAGCCCCAGACCTACCGTCGCGGAATCCCCCCCGGCGTCCGCCAGCGCCGCCAACATCTGATCCGGCACCCGCACCCCCGGAAGCTTCGCGTTCATGAACGAGGCTTGCTTCACGCTCTTGAGCGGCGTCACGCCGATCAACACCTTCGCCCGTTCGAACAGGCCTGCCGGGCGAAGCCGGTCGGCCCAGGCCGCGAGCGCGTCGACGTCGTAAGCGATCTGGGTCATGACGAAGTCGGCGCCGGCATCGAGTTTCTGTTCCAGGCGTTGCGGTTCGTACGGATCGGCCAGCGGCATCTCGGCGACGCCGATGAAGAATCGTGGTGGATCGATGACCTCCTTGCCGGTGAGCGTCGTCCCGTCATCCCGCAGCCGCTTGGCGAGTCCGATCAACCCCTGCACATCCAGGTCCGCGACGGTGGGGGCGTTCGGATCGTCCCCGATGCGCATGGGATCGCCGGAAAGGCAGAAGACGTTCCGGGCACCGAGCGCCCACGCCCCGAGGAGATCGGCCGTGAGCGCCAGACGGTTCCGGTCGCGGGCGGTGATCTGCACCGTCGGCTCGATCCCCGCGTCGTGCACGAACTTGGCTCCCGCGACCGGGGACATGTGGGCTGATGCCGTCGGGTTGTCCGTGACGTTCGCCGCATCCACGTAGCCCACCAGGGCGCGGGCGTGGTCGGCGGCCGAGATGCCGGAACCTGAGACCGGCGGCACCACCTCGCCGGTGACGGCGAACGCCCCATCGGTCAGGAGCGCCGCCAGGCGTCCCCCGATCTCACCGTTCACTGGGCGAACGCCTGGGCTTCCGCAGCTGCGACGGTGTTCACCAAGAGCATGGCTACGGTCATGGGTCCCACTCCCCCGGGGACGGGGGTGAGCGCACCCGCCACGTCGGCCACCGTCGCCTGGACGTCTCCGACCAACCCGTCGGCGGTCCGGTGCACCCCGACATCGATCACGGTAGCCCCGGGCTTCACCATCTCGGGGCTGATCAACTGCGGAGCCCCGGCGGCTGCGACCAGGATGTCCGCCCGCAGGGTGTGCTCCGCGAGGTTGCGTGTCTTCACGTGGGTACAGGTGACGGTGCAGTTCCCCCGGATGGAGTCCTGCGCAAGCATCATCGAGAGTGGCGCGCCGACCAGTTCGCCGTACCCAACGACCACCACCTCCATGCCCTCGAGTACTGTCCCACTGCGGAGCAGAAGTTCCACGATGCCGTACGGGGTTGCGGGTTGGAACGTGGGCTCGCCGCGGACCATCATCCCGATGTTCCATGGATGGATACCATCCACGTCCTTATCCGGCGCGATGGTTCGCTGGATCTCCAGTTCGTGCACGTGGGAGGGAAGCGGCAGCTGGACGATGATCCCGTGGATGTCCGGGTCGCGGTTCAGCCGGCGGATAGTGGCCATGAGTTCATGTTCGGTGACGTAGGCGGGCAGATCGACCTGCTCGGAACGGATGCCCACATCCGAACACGCCTTGTGCTTTGCCCCGACATAGATGCGCGAGGCCTGATCCTCGCCCACCAACACCGCGGCCAGACCCGGCGTCACCCCGCGCTCGGAAAGCGCACGCACCCGCTCGGCCACTTCAGAGCGGATGTCCGCGGCGATAGCCTTGCCATCCAGGGTCCGGGCGGTCACGGGGGCAATCCTACCGGCGCCCCTGGGTCCACGACCAAGATCCTCCTCACCCGCCCGGTTTCCGGGCAAGCATGCAGAGGAACGTCTCGTCGACTCCCCGCAGTTCAGCGATCTCCGGTATCAGGCCGGCCTGGGTGACAAGACGGATGTTCGTCGGCGAGTCGAAATGGCTCCAGTACATCGGAGCGCCGTACCAGTCGGGCGCGATATCGCTCGGGCTGTCGCCGTGGCCCAAGGTACCGGCGAAGATCCCGCCCGGACGGAGCCAGGCAGCGATGCGCGCGAACAAGTCCGCGTGCGCCTCCCGTGGCAGATGGATGATGGAGAAGTAGGCGACAACAGCGTCGAAGGCATCTGCTGGGAACGCCACGGTCGCCATATCCGCATGGATGAACGTCGCTCCCGGCACGCGCGAACGGGCGAGTGCCAGCTGGGCTCCCGAGATGTCGACACCCGTGACGACGCACCGCTCAGCGAACGCGACCGCCACCGGATCCCCCGCCCCACACCCGAGATCCAGGACCGCTCCCCCCTGTGGCACGGCTTTCACCACTTCGGCGAGGAACTCGTTGATGGGCGAACCCGCGTTCCCGCGTCTGGCCGCCAGATACCCGCGGGCGCTCCGGTCGTAGCCTCGCCGCACCATCTCGCGCGGATCCTCTGGCATCAGTGGCGGAAGTGGCGGGTTCCCGTGAGGACGACAGCCATCCCCCGGTCTTCGGCGGCGGCGAGCACTTCTTCGTCGCCCTTGGATCCCCCGGGGTGGATCACGGCGGTGCAACCCGCGTCGGCGGCGACCTCGAGCGCATCGGGGAACGGGAAGAACGCATCGGACGCCACGACCGCACCCGTCGCGCGGTCACCTGCCTTCCTCGCCGCGATCCAGGCGGCGTCGACGCGCGACATCTGACCCGCGCCCACGCCGACAGTGGCCCCGTCTTTCACGAAGACGATCGTGTTCGATTTCACGCGCCAGGCGATCGTCCACGCGAGTTCCAGGTCGGCCCATTCCTGAGCGCTCGGCTCCCGGGTGGACACGACCTTCCAGTCGGCACGCGACTCCCTCACGCGGTCACGGTCCTGCACCAGCGCACCGCCGAGGAACGGACGGACGTCGAGATCACCGTCCGCGAGAAGCGGCGCCCGCACCACGCGGAGGTTCTGCCGTTCCGCGAACGCGCTCAGCGCGTCCGGAGTGAACGATGGTGCGATCACCACCTCGGTGAAGACTTCTCGCATCGCCACCGCAGCATCGCGGTCGCACACATCGTGAAACGCCACGATCCCGCCGAACGCGCTCACCGTGTCGCACGCGAACGCCGCCGCGTAGGAGGCAGGCGGACCCCCTTTCGAGGCCGCCCCGCACGGATTGTTGTGCTTGACGATCACACACGATCCGGGAGGCATCGCGGAGACGAGTTCGTGCGCTGCGTACGCGTCGAGCCAGTTGTTGAACGACATCTCCTTGCCCTGCAGGACCTCGGCGCCGCCCATCGGTCCCGGCCCCGCCGACTCTCGATACAGGGCGCCGCGCATATGTGGGTTCTCGCCGTACCGGAGATCGGCGATCTTCTCGAACGCCAGGCCGATGTAGTCGGGAAGCGATCCCGACCCCTCTTGGCCGGCGAACCACGACGCGACCGCAGCGTCGTAGGCCGCGGTGTGCGCGAACGCTTCCGCCGCCAGGGCCAGGCGCGTCGCGCGGGTCAGTCCACCTTCCAGCTTCATCTCGTCGAGCACCATCTCGTAGCGGGCGGGATCCACCACCACGCCGACCGACTCGAAGTTCTTCGCCCCCGCGCGCGTCATCGCGGGTCCGCCGATATCGATCTTCTCGATGATCTCGGGGAACGGGGCGCCCGAGGCAACCGTCTCGCGGAACGGGTAGAGCCCGGCCACCAGCAGGTCGAACCCATCGATGCCGTGCTCATCGAGTTCGGCCATATGCGACAGGTTGCGGTGATCGGCCAGGAGTCCGCCGTGGATCTTCGGGTGCAGGGTCTTCACGCGGCCACCCAAGATCTCGGGGAACCCGGTCACCACTTCTACCGGCGTGACCGGCAGCCCGGCATCGGCCAGCACCTTCGCGGTGCCGCCGGAGGAGACCAGCTCGACCCCCAGCGCGACGAGCGCGGAGGCGAACTCCGGCAGTCCGGTCTTGTCGTACGGGGCCAGGAGAGCCCTGCGGATGGGTCGAAGCCCCGTCATCTCACTCCTCGATCATCGCGCGGCGGCCGTGAACCTGGATCCGGCCCTCCACGAGCGCGCGGAGTGCCACGCGGAGCAGCCGGTGCTCCATGTGGTTGATCCGCGCTTCCAGGGTTTCCCAATCGTCATACCGAAGGATAGGGATGGCTTCCTGCAGGACGATGGGCCCTGCGTCCAATTCTTCATCGACCAGATGGACGGTTACGCCAGTCACCTTGACGCCGTGGTCCAGGGCTGTCTGGACGGAGTTCGCGCCGGGGAACGCCGGAAGGAGCGAGGGATGGACATTCAGGATCCGGCCGCGGAACGCCTCGACGAACACGGGCGAGAGGATCCGCATGAACCCAGCCAGCGCGATATGCGTGATCGCGTGCGAGCGCAAGTCATCGACGATCTCGGCGCTGAAGGCCCCTCGATCCGGAAAGGATCCGTACTCGACGACGGCAGTTTCGATCTCCACCTCCCTTGCGCGTTCCAGCGCCCGGGCCTTCGGTTGATCGGAAACGACGAGTGCGATCCGTTGTCCGCAGAACTGGTCGTCGATCAGTGCTTGGAGGTTGGACCCCACCCCCGACGCCAGCACCGCGATCCGACCGTCCATGAGAGGCGCCACGCTATCACGCGGCCCATCGCCTGCCGATGGGCGCGTAAGCTCGTGCCATGCCCTCCGATGAGCGCCCAACGAAGGTCGCCGAACGGTGTCAGGTGCACCCCGGCCGCAGCGCCATCGCCCGATGCGCCGAGTGCGATCGCCCACTCTGCGTGCAGTGCGCGGTGCCCGTTCGCGGCAGGGTCCTGGGCCCTGAATGCCTCCGCAACGCGCTGGGGGATGAAGCGCCGCCGGAGCCCGCCCCGAAGCGACCTCGGAAACCGGCAACGGAACTGGTCGCCGGCGCGGCGTTCGCTGGAGCCGGCGCGATGACCCTCTTCCCGTGGACGCGGTTCGCCACCGGATCGGGGTTCGCGGGGGCATGGGCTTCGGACCTGCGCTGGTCGATGTTGGCCGCCACTGCTGCCATGGCCGCGCTCGTCAGTTGGGGGGCCAGCCACCGCGTGGGACGTCTCGCTCTACGGGCTCAGGTGGTCTTCGGTTTCGCGGGCGCGGTGGGCGCCGCGATGTCCCTGGTGCACCCGCCGCCGTTCAAGCACGCCTCGATCGAGCCGGCCTTCGCCCTGGTCCTGTTGCTCGCCGGGGCCACTGCGGCCCTCCTGAGGGCTCGGGAACCTTCCGACCTGCATCGTTGACTCGCGAAGCCTTCGGGGCTGTAATGACCAACACTGCCTCCGGCAGATCGTTGAGGGGCGTTCCGAAGGGAGCACTGCATGAGTCAACCGGGTAGCTCGGGCGGAATCGACATGTCCAAGATGTCCAAAGGCGACATGATCACCGGGGGCGGCGCGATCGCCTATCTCCTCTCTACGTTCATCTTCAGCTGGTACACGATCGCTGGTTTCGGGTTCACGGGTCGAGGCGGGATTACCTAT
>JBDTXD010000104.1:0-5886 GCA_040006375.1 Actinomycetota bacterium | reverse complement strand
AGACGTTCAGCCTCCTCGCCGTTCACGCGGAAGGAGAACGTGTAGGTCCCCGGGGTCGGGAACGTGATGCCATTGAGGTTCAGCGCGAGCGGCACCTGCACGTCGGCGAACCCGTCATCAGGCGCCTGCGTCTGGAACGAGGCGTTGAGCGCGAACTGCTCGGCGCCCGAGGGGTCGATGAACAGCGGTACCGGCAGATCCTTTTCGTTCAGCAGCGACACTTCGAGGTTGTGTTCGGCTGCCTCGCCCTCTTCCACCGTCATCAGGATCCCGATACCGATCCGATCGTGCTGGGCCGGGAATCCGCTCGCGGTGAGTCGGTTCCACCCGGCCCCCAGGACGTACAGCTTGCCGTCGACGGATTGGACCGAATCAGCCAGGAACGCGCGCACCTTCATGCCGACATCGTACCGGCGGGATGCGACGCGGGCGCATCCGCCTCCCGCGGCTATGCTCGGACGACCCAACGGATGGAGACCGATCGATGGATATCAAGGCGCTCCAACGGCCGCTTCGCGACGCCTACGAGGCCGATCCCGACTCCGCGCAACTCACGTTGACGGTTCGCAGTGCACCGAGCGACCTTGCAGATCCGCTCCATTGCGCGATCACCCCCGACTCCGCTCCGGACGCTGTCTGGCGATCGGGTGCGCATCCAGCCGTCGGCGGGGTCGGCGACGTCCCGTGTTCGGGCGATCTCCTGCTGGCGGCGCTGGCGGCGTGTCAGGAGGTCACGCTCCGGATGGTCGCCGCGAACCAGGGCGTGGAACTCCTGGACGTCCAGGTGAAGGTCGAGGGGGATTGGGATCCACGTGGCACGCTCGCGATGGGCCGGGAGTTCCCGGTCGGACTCACCGCGATCCGTTGCAAGACCTCGGTGCGCGTCGGCGCCGACGTTGACGAACAGCGAACGGCGCGCCTGCTGAAGAGCGCCGAACGCTACTGCGTCGTGCTCAACACCCTGCGCGCAGGGATGGACGTCCGGTCGGAGTTCTCGCTCACGACGTGAACCCGTCCTCGGGCGGCTCGGGCGTCTCCTCGAGCGGTTCCACAGAGGCAGCAGGCTCCGCGCCCTCGCGGACGGCGCCATCCTTGCGGCGGAACGATGCGACGGCGCCCCAGGCCGCGAGCGTGAGGCCAACCAGGATGATGGTGGCGGGCCACAGGCGCGAACCAGACACGATCTGACCCTCGGTGGCAACTAGGTACGTGACCGAGAAGACCATCAGCACGGCGCCCAACAAGAACGACAGCGGATCGAAACGATGTGGCTTCATCAGCATCCTCCCCTGAGAGCGCCGTCGCGATACACGTTGATCGAGCCGACCCCGACGTGCAGATCCAAGCGGACGACCGGCGTGGAGTCGCTCTGGACGGAAGCGGTTGCACCCGGTCCTTCGCGGTTGATCCCCAGCAGGTCGACGTTCCCGATCCCCGTTTGGGCCACGATGGCCACGGGCATGCACCTGGGCACCTCGACCTGGATCTCGCCGACCCCTAAGTCGGCGCTCATCGGCCCGGGCCGCTCCCCCTGTTCCAGGTGCCGCAGGTCGAAGAGCAGTTTGCCGCCCGACTGTTCGTAGGTCGGCGCGAGGTCACCCGCGACAACCGGAGCAACGGTTGCTCTGGTCCACCTCCCGTTCAATGGGACGGTGACGGCGCTCGCCACGACCGTCAGCAGGATCAACGGGAAGGCGAGCAGGATGGTCCACTTCGCCCGTCCGAGGAACGAGCCGACCAGCAAGCCGAGCGCCAGGACGGCCAGAGGCGCGGCGAAGAGCTGGGCGTTCGTGGGATCGGCGCCGCCAGAGATCTTGAGCATCCACAGGAGCCCGCCCAACGCAAGGGCCAGTCCGAGCGAAACCCAGCCCAGCACCGAATGCTCGCGGGGTGCCCTAGGAACGGACCGAGCCGGCAGTGAGAGCCCGGGCGGCGCGGTCGAGGCCCACGGCGAAACCTCGCCGGTCCCGGTCGCTGCAGGTTCGATCGATGCCGTCGGTGTCGGGGCCGCAGCATCTGCGACCCCGGCTCGATGCTCGGCGTCGCGGCGGAACAACACGAAGCCGAGACCGATCAGGAGCACACCCCACCCGACCGCCGGCCGCCAGAACCCAAGCTGGCCCGCCAGCAGGAGGGCGCCGACCAACAGGAGGCCAACCCCGATCCAGGACGGGGCGTCGGGGAAGTGGTCGCCCAGCTGTTGGAAGGCCGACCGGGGCAGATCGGCGCGCGGGATCAGCAGCCATCCCAAGAGGTACAGGGCGATCCCCGCCCCTCCGGCGAACGAGAACACGACGAAGCCGAGCCGCCACCATCCGGCGCTCGTACGGGTGTAGTCGGCGAGGCCGCCGGCGACCCCGGCGAACGCTCGGTGATCGGTTCGGCGAACAAGCGTGCCTGTTGAGGTATCCATGGGAGCAAGCCTCTCGCGAACGAGAGACCGCGCCATCGGGGTTCGACCCTGATTCGACCCTGAGGTGGCCTGAGGTGAGAACCGGGGTGCATCCTGGTCGCGGGGTGGCCATGGGCTGTGAGAGCATCGCCTTCCTGGAGGCATGCCGTGGCACGAACCGCTCCCGCGATGACCCGTCCGAAAGACAAGGACCCCACCATGCCCCGGAGCGGCGGCCGCCTGGTCCGAAGCACCGGCGATCGCGTACTCACCGGGGTGGCGGGAAGCATCGGGGCACGCCTCGGCATCGACCCCACGCTCGTGCGACTGTCGTTCGCGGCGCTCTCACTCGCAGCGGGCACGGGAGTGATCCTGTACGTCGCGGCGTATCTCATCTCGGTGCCGCCGCGGCTCGAGGACACCGCGGCCGCGCCGGCCCTGCGAAGGACGACCCTTCAAGCGCTCTCCGTGGGGCTCATGGTGTTCGGCATCCTGCTGCTCTGCCGTTCGGCGGGTCTCTGGTTCGGCGACGCGCTGGTGCCGCCGACGGTGCTGGCGGCGGCAGGCTCCGCGCTCATCTGGACGCGGAGCGACGAGGCGGGTCGCGCCCGCTGGTCGGGCGTGGTTCGCCGCCTCCCCCTGGGGTCGCGCGCGAGCGTCGGGGGCACGGGCCCGCGCGTTCGGCTGGTCCTGGGCACGCTGCTGGTCCTGGCGGGGGTCGGCGGATTCCTGGTGACTAACTCGGGCGGACGGCACAACACGGCGCTGGGTGCCTTGGCGGCGTTCGTCGGGATCAGCGTGCTGGCCGGTCCCTGGTTCTGGCGGCTCGGGCGCCAGCTCGCCGAGGAACGCCGGGAGCGGATCCGCTCCCAGGAGCGCGCCGACGTCGCCGCGCACCTGCACGACTCCGTCCTCCAGACGCTCGCGCTCATCCAGCGCACCGACGAGCCTCGCGAGATGGCAAGCCTGGCACGCGCGCAGGAGCGCGAACTCCGCGCATGGCTCTACGGCGGCGCGCGGTCGACCGACCACACGCTCCTGTCCACCGCGATGAACGATGCGGCCGCCGAGGTCGAGCGGACCCATCGCGTGAGGATCGAGGTGGTGACGGTTGGCGAATGCCGACTGGACGAGCCCCTCAGCGCCATGGTCCTGGCGGCGCGCGAGGCGATGATCAATGCGGCCACCCACTCCGGCGCGGCACAGATCTCGGTGTTCGTCGAGACCGGGCCCGATCAGGTCACGGTATTCGTGCGGGATCAGGGATCGGGGTTCGAGCCGGACGCCGTCCCCGACGACCGCCGGGGGATCGCCGATTCGATCGAGGGCCGGATTGCACGTCACCGTGGGGCCGTCACCATCACGACCGCGCCCGGCAAGGGCACCGAGGTCCGACTCCACGTGGCACGGGGTGACGGGGAGTGACCGGCCCGATCCGGGTGTTCCTGGTCGATGACCACCGCCTGTTCCTTGCCGGCGTCCGCGCCGAGCTAGGCGCGCAGGTGGAGATCGTCGGCGAGGCGGCATCCGTCGCCGCGGCCGTTGCGGGGATCGGGGACGCGAAACCGGATGTCGCGCTGGTCGACGTGCACCTGCCCGACGGCACGGCGGCCTCGATCATCTCGGGGTCGCAGGCATCGAGCCCGGATACACGCTTCCTGGCGCTCTCGGTGAGCGACGCGGCGGAGGACGTCATCGCGACGATCCGAGCGGGGGCGCGTGGCTATGTCACGAAGACCATCACGCCGGCAGATCTGGCCGACGCGATCGTGCGCGTCCACGACGGCGACGTGGTGTTCTCTCCTCGCCTCGCGGGGTTCGTGCTGGACGCGTTCGCGGGAACGGCCGCGCCGATCGATCCGGAGGTGGATCAACTCACGCCGAGAGAGCAAGAGGTCCTGCGCTTCATCGCCCGCGGGTACACGTACCGTGAGGCGGCGCGCGAGCTGCACATCTCGGTGAAGACCGTCGAGACCCACGTGTCGGCGGTGCTGCGGAAACTCCAACTGTCGAACCGTCGCGAACTCACCCGGTGGGCAGAGGACCGACGCCTGGTCTAGCCACCGGGGCAGCGCGCGAGGTGGTCATCAGGACGCACATCGGCCATCATCCGAGCCATGTTCGCTGAGACCGGGAAGGCCATCTCGGAGGAGATCGATGCCATCCGCGGCGCCGGTCTGTTCAAGGAGGAGCGGGTCATCACCTCGCCGCAAGGGGCCCGCGTCACCCTGGCGAGTGGGGAGTTCCTCAACTTCTGCGCGAACAACTATCTGGGGTTGGCCGGCCATCCCGACGTCATCGCAGCCGCGCACCAGGCGCTCGACCGCTGGGGATACGGCATGGCCTCGGTTCGCTTCATCTGCGGCACGCAGGAGGTCCACACGTCGTTGGAGCATGCACTCACCGAGTTCCTCGGGACCCAGGACACGATCCTCTACGGCTCGTGCTTCGACGCCAACGCAGGGTTGTTCGAAACGCTTATGGGGCCGGACGACGTCATCATCTCCGACCAGCTCAACCACGCCTCGATCATCGACGGCACGCGCCTGTCCAAGGCGCGGCGGCTTCGCTATGCGAACGCCGACATGGACGAACTCGAGGAGCACCTTCGTGCATCATCGGGAGCCCGGCGGCGGCTCATCGCCACGGACGGTGTGTTCTCGATGGATGGATACCTGGCCCGGCTGCCCGAGATCTGCGATCTGGCCGAACGCTACGACGCGATGGTCATGGTCGATGACTCCCACGCTGTGGGCTTCATCGGCCCAAGCGGCAGGGGCACGCCCGAGCTGCATGGGGTCATCGACCGGGTAGATATCGTCACCGGGACATTGGGGAAGGCCCTTGGCGGGGCGAGCGGCGGCTACACCAGCGGACGCCGCGAGATCATCGCGCTCCTTCGGCAACGCTCGCGCCCGTATCTCTTCTCGAACTCGCTGCCGCCGCCCATCGCCGCGGCGTCGCTGGCGGCGATCGGGCTCATCGCGACCTCGGACCAACTCCGGACACAGCTTGCGGACAACACCGCTGCCTTCCGCGGGCGGATGACCCAGCTGGGCTTCAACATCCTTCCCGGCGATCACCCGATCGTCCCGGTGATGTTCGGGGACGCAGGCCGAGCGAGCCGGTTCGCGCAGGACCTGCTTTCGGAAGGCGTGTACGCGATCGCGTTCTCCTACCCGGTGGTCCCAGAGGGGCGGGCTCGCATCCGGGTGCAGCTGTCGGCCGCGCACACCCCTGCCGATATCCAGCGGGCGACCGCGGCGTTCGCGGCGGTTCGCGACCGATCCGGCTGAACCAGGAGGGGCTTCCCTCAAGGGGGTCGTGGGAGGTAGGCTCCTGAGCGTGTCATCGACGATCGCCGATCTTGAGATCGCGGCGTTCGGGATCGAGCGGATCGTCGAGGGGACGCTGACAGGGCGAAGCGGCACCACGCTTGCGGTGAACGTTTCGCAGCTCGCGGTCGGAGCAGGGGAGCCTGCGCTGGCGGAGGC
>JBDTXD010000103.1:0-5901 GCA_040006375.1 Actinomycetota bacterium | reverse complement strand
GTGCAGGCGAAGTGCCTGGCGATCAAAGAGGACGGGAAGATCGATCTCTCGATCAAGGCGCTTCAAGACCCGCCGCCGCAGACGCGGCGCCGCGGCTCGGACCCAGAGTTCGAGCAGATGTTGAAGAAGTTCATGCGGTCTAGCGAGGAGCGGCTCGTGGATTACAAGCGGGCTGTGGAACACAAGCGGAAGTAATCGCTTCCCTTCGGTTCTTGGGAACACTCTTAGCGCCCGAGGTGCCACGCTCTCTTGCGCCCGCGTCGGCGTTCGCGCGGGGGAGGCTTCAGGCGGGCGGGGATAGGAGTTCGTAGGTGTGTTCTTCGCAGGGTTCGCCTTTGAAGGTTGCTTCGTTGGTTTCGGTTAGGTGGAAGTTGAGGCGTTCTAGGAGGCGGATGGATCGGGTGTTACGCGTGTCGGTTATGGCTTGGATGGTGGTGGCGGCTAGTCGGGTGAAGGCGTAGGAGATGACGGCGGCCGCCATCTCGGTGGCGTAGCCGTGGTGTTGGTGGGTGGGGGCCAGGGTGACGCCGAGTTCGAAAATGCCGGCGGCGCCGGCGTCGGCTCGCAGGCCTATGTCGCCCAACAGGTGGCCGGTGGTGGCGGAGATCGCCGCGAACTGGAACCATTCGCCCGGGGTTCCGGGTGAGGCGCGGGAGACCGACTCCATGAACGTTTCTGCTTCCTCCAGGGAGTACGTGTCCTCCCAACCTTGGTAGCGGGCGATGTCGGGGTCGGCGCGGTAGGCCTGGAAAGCCGGGGCATCGGTCGGCCTGAAGCGCCGGAGGACCAGACGGGGTGTTCGCAGTTCGATGAAGGGGTGGTCGGCAGCCATCGCGCCCCAGTATGAAGCGGTTTGGGAACATCTTCCCGTGGGTGAGCGAGTAGGGCTCGGAGGCGTGGCGCAGCGAGAGTTGCGGGCCGCCGATCTGTTCAGCGTGCGCGAGCAGATCGGACGTGACCCCACCACGGCATTCACCGTGATCGCGCGTTGCGGCCCAGGGCATCCGCTGGTGATCCGTAACGCCCCCGTGGACGCGAACGGAGACCCGTTCCCCACGACGTTCTGGCTCACATGCCCGGCCGCCGTCAAAGCTGTCTCCAGGATCGAATCCGAAGGCTGGATCGCCACGCTCAACGATCGCGTCCATGTCGACGAGGGCTTCGACCAGGCGTTGGAGGCGGCCCATCGCGCGTACGCGCAGGAGCGCGCAGAGGAGTTGGAGGTGGCCCGCGGGTGGGGCGGGGTGGCCGGGACTCGGACCGGGATCAAGTGCCTGCACGCGCACTACGCGTATCGGCTCGCGGGGGGCGAGGATCCCGTCGGGGCCTGGGTCGCCGAGCGCGTCGAACCGATCCATCCAGACCAAGGCGCCGGCCGGGTCGCAGCGATCGACCAGGGCACGAATTCCTGCCGGCTCCTGGTGGTGGAACCGGGACCCGGCGTTGAACAGGCTCCAACCGAACTGGCGCGAGACATGCTGATCACCCGGTTGGGCCAAGGCGTGGATAGGACGGGCGCCTTGGATCCCGATGCGCTTGCGCGAACGGCGATGGTCCTGGGCCGCTACGGACGGCGCGCTGGGGCGCTCGGCGCGGGGACCGTCCGGGTCACCGCGACCAGCGCCGTCCGGGATGCGGAGAACCGCGACGCGTTCGCCCACATCGTGCGAGCGCAGACCGGCGCCACGCTTGAAGTCATCGACGGCGAACGTGAGGCGGCCTTGAGTTTCCTCGGCGCCACCCAGGGCCTTGACCCGGCGCTCGGACCGTTCTGCGTCATGGATATCGGCGGGGGCTCCACTGAGCTGGTCACCGGCGCCGAGCCCGGCGCGGCCGAACACGCCGTCAGCACGCAGCTCGGCAGTGTTCGCCAGACCGAACGCGTGGCGCCGTCGGATCCGCCCACACCCGAAGACATCGCGGCGATCGAGCGGGATGCGAACGCCGCGTTGGATGCAGTGGAACCGACGGTGCCGATCCGTGAGGCCCGAACGTTGGTCTCGTGCGCGGGCACGGCGACCACCATGCTCGCCGTGCACCTGGGGCTTGAGCGGTATGACCCGGACCTGATCCACCGACAGTGGTTCAGCCTGCAGGACGCGGAGGCCACCCTGCTGACGCTTGCCCGTATGACGAACGAAGAACGCGCCGCGCTCCCCGTCATGGTTCCCGGACGCGGGGACGTGATCGTGGCCGGTGCGGTGATCCTGGTGGCCGCCATGCAGCGGTTCGGGTTCTATCGGACGCTGGTGAGCGAGACCGACATCCTGGACGGTCTAGCTGCTGAACTGCTGCGCATCCGGTAGTCTGGCGCGCCGTATGAGCGGGAGTGGGAAGCGAAGCCGCCAGCGCCAACTGGCGAAGACCGCGCGGCAGCGCCAGCAGATGCGTGCCGCGCAGCAGCGGCACAGGCGCGTGCAGCAGGGGATCGCGGCCACCATCGCCGGACTCCTGGTGATCGCGCTCGGCGGGGTGCTGCTGTTCAGACCAGAGTCGAAGAGCACCGCGAAGCCCTCGAGGAGGCCGTCGGTTTCTCCGACCTCGAGCCCCTCGGCCCAGCCGGTCACGAAGGACGGCACGGTGAACCTGGAGGGCACGCCTCCCACCACCGTGGCCTGCGGAGCCTCGTTGCCGCCGGACGCCGGTAAGCCCAAGCCGCAGTTCTCCGGCCCGCCCAAGCAGACCCTCAAGCAGGGCGACACGTACACGGCGATCGTGTCGACCTCCTGCGGGATCGTGGAGATCAAACTCGACGCGGTGGACACGCCGCTTGCCACCAACAACTTCGTGTTTCTGGCCGACAGGCATTTCTACGACGGCATCTGGTTCCACCGGATCGTGAAGGGGTTCATGATCCAGGGCGGCGACCCGGTCGGCACCGGTGGCGGCGGCCCGGGGTACAAGTTCACCACCGAGGTCAACCAAAGCATCAAGTTCGGCGACAAGGCCGGCGTGCTCGCCTACGCGAACAGCGGTCCCGATACCAACGGGAGTCAGTTCTTCATCACGGTGGCGCCGCAGTCGTTCTTGGACACCTCGGGCCCGTACACGGCGTTCGGCCAGGTGGTGAAGGGGTTGGACGTACTCAAGACCATCTCGAACCTGCCCTCGACCACCGACGCCGCATGCCAGCCGCAAGAGGCCTGCCGGACGAAGGACGCGGTCTACATCAACTCGATCACCATCAAGGTGACGAAGCCGAAGCCGTCGTCTTCGCCGTCCCCTTAGAGCCGCACGACGTTCGGCGCATCCAGACCGCTCGTCACCCCGCGCGTATCGAACACCAGTGCAGCTCGGTTCACGAGCGCTTGGATGTCGAGGTCGGCGTGCGGCGTGAGGATGACCACCACGTCCTGCGTTGCCACCACCTCGGGCTCCAGGGCCACCGACTGCCGTTCGGAGCTGCCGATCCGCACGGAGGGCACGAACGAATCGTGGAAGCTGACCTCGGCCCCCTTCTCGGCCAGCCGCTCCAGAACAGCCAGGCTGGGTGATTCGCGGAGATCGTTCACGCCGGATTTGAACGCGACGCCGACGCCCAGTATCTTCGAGCCCTTGATCGGCTTACCGTGGTCGTTGAGCGCCTCACCCACGCGGCGAACCACGTAGTCCGGCATCCGGTTGTTCACCTCGTTCGCGTGCTCGATGAACTCGATGCGGTAGCCCAGCTGTTGGCCGGCGCGCCAGCTGAGGTAGGTCGGGTCGATCGAGATGCAATGGCCGCCGACGCCGGGGCCCGGCCAGAACGGCATGTAGCCGAACGGCTTCGTCGCGGCCGCGGCAAGGGATTCCCAGATGTCGACGCCCAGATCGTTCGCCAGTATCGCGAGTTCATTGACCAGGGCGATGTTCACCTGGCGGAAGGTGTTCTCGATGAGCTTGGCCATCTCCGCTTCGCGTGGCGTGGAGGTCACGGCGACCGTGTGGACGAACTGGGAGTAGAAGCTCACCCCCAGGTCGCGGCAGCGTTCGGTGAGACCGCTCACGATCTTCGGTATGGTGCCCAAGGCGTGATCCTTGTTGCCCGGGTCGATCCGTTCAGGGGAGTAGCCGAGCGCGAAGTCCTTGCCCGCCACCAGGCCGGTATCTTCCAGGATGGGCCGCAGGAGTTCTTCGGTGGTTCCCGGGTAGGTGGTCGACTCCAGTACCACCAGGACACCCGGCCGCAGGTACCGCGCCGCATCCTCACCGGCAGTCAGGACCATCGTGAGATCCGGCGCACCGTCGGTGAGAGGTGTGGGCAGGCAGAGGATGACGATGTCCGCACCGGCGAGCGGTCCGGGGTTCGCGCTGAACACGGCGTCATGCAGCCCCGCGATCTCCGAATCGGAGATGTCGACGATGTGCGAACGCTTCGTGTTCAGCGTTTCGATCTTGCCTTCGTCCCGATCGATACCGATCACGGGGAACCCTGCCTGGCTGATCGCGACCAGGAGTGGGAGCCCCACGTATCCCAGGCCAAGGACCGCGGTCGTCGCTTCCCGCTCGCGGATCTTGGCGGCAAGGACGTCGAGCGGATCTACGGAGACATCGGGAGTGGTGACCATGGCCTCTTCGAGGGTATCGGGCATCGGGGGTGCGTGCTTGGGTCCCGGATGCTACGGCCTTGGGCAGGCGGAATCACGCATCGGCGGCGAGCCAGGCATCGATGCCATCGGTCAGGCCGCGTTTGGTATCCGCATCCGCGAAACTCGCATCCGCCGCCGCCCTGGCGATGCTGGCCAGGTCCTGATCGGAGTAGCCCCACTCGGCCCGCGCCGCTTCGTAGACGCCGGTGAGCCACAGATCCCCGAACATCGGGGGGTCGTCGGAGTTGAGGGTCACCACCACGCCGGCCTGCCGGAGTGCGTCGAAGGGGTGCCCGCCCAGCGACGGGTAGACGCCGGTCGCCAGGTTGGACGTCGGGCACTGCTCCAGCGCGATGCCTGATTCCGCGAGTGTCTCGACCAAACGCGGGTCTTCTGCCGCGCGGACACCGTGGCCGATCCGGTCGGGCAGGTAGTTGGCGAGCGTGTCCCAGACGTTCTCCGGCCCCGCCCATTCCCCGGCGTGGGGAACGCTCCGAAGGCCCGCGTCCTTCGCCCGGTGGAACAGCGGGGCGAAGGGCTCGATCCCCGCCCGTTCGCTGCCCGCGCAGCCCAGGGCGACGACGCCGTTCCCGGCGTACTTCAGCGCCACCTCCAGCGTGTGTTCGGCGGCGTCCATCCCGAGATCCCTCACGATGTCTGGCGCGAGTCGCACTTGGACGCCCGTTTCGCCGGCGCCGCGCGTCAGCCCGTCCAGCAGCGCCTCGATGGGTTCGAACCAGCCGTGGCGCCCGGCATGATTGGCCGGAGAGAAGACAGCCTCGGCGTAGCGAACGCCGGTGGCCGCCAGGTCGTGGCACACCTCCACGCCGAGCCGACGGAAATCCTCGAGGTCCGTCATGACCGCGCAGAGGGCCATGTAGTTGTCGATGAAGTCCAGGAAGTCGGCGAAGCGCCAGCCC
Source organism: Actinomycetota bacterium (assembly GCA_040006375.1). Taxonomy (GTDB): domain Bacteria; phylum Actinomycetota; class UBA4738; order UBA4738; family HRBIN12; genus JANXVR01. Next base: position 413 of record JBDTXD010000103.1, on the reverse strand, counting down.
TCGGCGGTGAGGCCGGGTGGGAGCGGGAGGCCTCGGTCCTGGACCAGCTCCCGGACGGTGGCGACCCGCATCGCCCCTTCCAGGTGGATGTGCAGCTCCGCCTTGGGGAGCGAGGTCAGGTCTCGCATCCACCGATGGTAGCGAGACCGAGCCACGAGAGGCCGATGGAGCCTCGGCGCGATGGCTGCCGATCGCCCGAACATCGTGCTCGTGGTGCTCGACACCGCGCGCCAGACTCCGTCGGAGCCGGTCACGGCACGGCGTTCATGCAGTTCGCACGGCACGCGCCGCACCGCTGACGGCGACGAACGCCGTCACTTTCCCGTACGCCCACCGGAGAGAGCGAGAGCGGGCGGGCGTGCGGAGATCCGGCGTGACCGCCGCCACGCGGATGTAGACGATCGGGGATCGCT
>JBDTXD010000102.1:0-5917 GCA_040006375.1 Actinomycetota bacterium | reverse complement strand
CGCCCGTTCCCCGTGTCACGGTTCCAACGGTGGGCTGCAACGATCCGTCCATGAGACGGATCATGGTTGATTTGCCCGCGCCGCTCGGACCGACGATGCCGCAGAACGCACCTTCGGGGATCACGAGGTCGACGTCGCGAAGGACCGCTCCCTCGCCATAGGTGAACCCCACACCCTTGAATTCCAGGACCGGATGATGCATCGGCTAGTTGTACCTGTTCATGTCGGGGACGGCGTCAAGCGCCGATGCCTCGCCGCCCAGGTCCGTCACGATGGTCCGCACGTCATACAGCATGAGGCCAACGTAGGAATGTTCGGGGCCACCCGGTTCGCCCGGGAGATCGTCGTCCCGCAAGGTGTCCTCGTAGGTGGCACCGGTCTCTGCGGCGATCTGCGCGAGGATCGGACTCGGGAAGACCTCGGATCCGAAGATGGCAGGGAGGCGCCGCGATCTGATCTGGTCGATCAGGGCGGCGACCTCCTGGGCGCTCGGCTCGGCGAAGTTCACCGGCTGGATGGCCCCGATGACCGTCATCCCGTAGTGCGCGGCGAAGTATGCGAAGGAGTCGTGATAGGTCAGGAGCAGGCGGTTCGCTCGGGGGACCGTGTCGACCGACTTCTGCACCGCGCGGCTCATCGTTTCGAGGGTAGTCAGATACCGCCCCGCGTTCGTGTCATACGTCGCCGCATTCGAGGGGTCCGCGATATCGAGCTGTTCCTGGACGAGTCTGGTGTAGGTGATCGCGTTGGCAACGTCCATCCACAGGTGCGGGTTCGGATGTCCCCCAGACCGCGGGAACGAGAAGTCGTAGAGGTACCGGCTAGGGGGAAGTGCGTGCGACCCAAGCTGGTAGATGACGGAGCCCCCCTTGCGGTTGGCCTCCGCGATGGCCAGGGTGGGATCTTCCAGATCCAACCCGTTCAGGAAGATGAGATCTGCGTTGGAGAGGGTCCGCGCGGTCGCCGGCGTGGGCTCGAACGTATGCGAGTCCTGCCCTTCCGGGATCAACCCCTGCACGTCCGCGGCCGTCCCGGCGACGTTCTTCACGATGTCGACGATGGGCGCCACCGAGGCAGCCACCTGGAGTCTGCCGTCGCCGGAGGTGCCTAGGTCGGGGGATCCGCAGCAGGTTGCGATCATCGCGGCGACCGCTATGCCGGTGATGGCTCTCCGCATCGATGCTCCCTCCAAGTTCAACCGGCTTGTCCGGGCTCCCCGAAGGATAGCCTCTTGCTGCAATATGTTGCAACTGAGAGGTAAGGCAACTGGAACACCCGTCAGAACCAGGGGGTCTCTCGGTAGTCGCCGAATAGCTCGGTCAGGGCGCCGACGATCTCCCCTTCCGTGCATCGTGCACGCGCGCAGTCGACGAGCGGCTCCATGAGGTTGGCGTCCGTCCCCGCAGCAGCCGTCAGCGCGGCGAGCGCGGAGGCGGACCGCTGATCGTCGCGCGCGGCCCGCGTGCTCGCAAGACGCCGGCGCTGTGCGCCCTCGGCCTCGTCGCCGATCACCAGGGTGTCAACGCCCGGGTCGTTGGGATCGACGAACGCATCCACACCCACCCGGACCAGGTCCCCTGATTCGTATCGACGCTGCTCCAGGAACGCCGCTTCGGCGATCTCCTGCTGGAACCAACCGCGGTCGATGCCCTCCAAGACCCCTTCCAGCATCGATCCATGGCCCAACTCGTCGATGTGGGCGAAGATCTCTTCGGCCTGGGCCTCCATCCGGTCGGTCATCGTTTCAACGAAGTAGGAACCGCCAAATGGATCGATGACGTCGGCGACGCCCGACTCGTGGGCGATGATCTGCTGGGTCCGCAGGGCGATCTTCGCCGCGTCCTCGGTGGGGAGCGCGAGCACTTCGTCCAGGGCGTTCGTGTGCAGGCTCTGGGTCCCGCCCAAGACCGCCGTGAGCGCCTCCAATGCGGTTCGCACCACGTTGTTCATCGGTTGTTGCGCGGTGTTGGACACACCTGCCGTCTGCGTGTGGAAGCGAAGGCGCACGGCCGCCGGATCCGTCGCCCCATACCGGTCGCGCAACCATCGAGCCCAGATCCGCCGCGCGGCGCGGAACTTCGCCAGCTCCTCGAACAGATCGATGTGCGAGTTGAAGAAGAAGCTGAGTCCCGACGCGAACCCGTTCAGGTCCAGTCCCCGGTCAAGACCCAGCTCCACGTAGGCGAACCCGTCCGCCAAGGTGAACGCGAGTTCCTGCACGGCGGTCGCTCCCGCTTCGCGGATGTGATAACCGCTCACGCTCACCGGATGGAACTTGGGCACGCGCGTGGTGCAGAACTTCATGAGGTCCCCGATCAGCCGCAGATGCGGCCGCGGCGGGAATATCCACTCCTTCTGCGCGATGTATTCCTTCAGGATGTCGGTCTGCAACGTGCCACCGAGCCTCTCCCACGACACCCCTTGATCCTCGGCAGCGGCCAAGAAGAACGCGAACGCAACCGTGGCCGGGCCGCTGATGGTCATGGACGTGGTGATCCGCTCCAGCGGGATCTGATCGAACAGCACGCGCATGTCGTCCAGCGAATCGACGGCCACGCCGCACCGGCCGACCTCCCCCTCGGAGCGAGGGTCGTCCGAGTCCAAACCCATCAACGTCGGCATATCGAACGCGACCGACAGGCCCGTCTGCCCGCGTTCCAGGAGGAAGCGGTATCGCGCGTTCGTCTCCTCGGGCGTGCCGAATCCGGCGAACTGCCGCATCGTCCAGAAGCGCCCGCGATACATCGACGGATAGACCCCGCGCGTGAATGGGTACACACCCGGCTCACCGAGCCGTTCAGACGCGTCCCAGCCCTCGAGATCCCCGGGACGGACGAGCGGCGGGATCGGTTCGCCGGAGAGGGTCCGGTGACTTCGCTCGGCGGCAGGTGGGTCGGGTGGGTCGGCCGGGCGTTCTCGTGCTTCGACCATGGCTGGTCCCCTCCAGGGCCCGTGGCTAGGAGCCGGCGGCCTCGCGAACCAGCATAGCGGCGGCCGCGTACGGGTCGAGCCGGCGCGCCACGAGATCATCGGCCAACCCGGGCTCACCCGCCAGCGCCTCCGCCGCCATCACGCGGAACCGTTCGGCCGCGAGCGCCTCCACCTCTCGTAACAACCTCGCGCGGCGCTTGTCCTGGAGGGCGTCCGAGGCGGTGAGGTAGCCCCGATGCTCCTCGATTGCTGCCCACAGTTCGCCCACGCCCTGATGGTGCAGGGCCGTCGTCTCCAGGATGGGCGGGTCCCACGCCCGGGCCGGCCCGAGCCGCAGCATCTGGCGCAGCTCCCGAACCACATCGGATGCGCCCTCCCGGTCGGCCTTGTTCACCACGAAGACGTCCGCGATCTCCAGGATGCCTGCTTTCGCCATCTGCACGGCATCGCCCAGGCCCGGCGCCAACACGACGACGGCGGTGTCGGTGGCGGCGGCGACATCGACCTCGGCCTGACCCACGCCCACCGTCTCCACGATCACCCGCGCGTAGCCGGCTGCGTCCAGGATCCGCACCGCCTCGGGCGCGGCGAGCGCCATCCCGCCCAGGTGGCCGCGCGTCGCCATCGAGCGGATGAATACATCCGGGTCGGTGGCGTGCTCCTGCATCCGCACGCGGTCGCCCAGGAGCGCACCGCCGGTGTAGGGCGAGGTCGGGTCGACCGCGAGCACGGCGATCCGCAGATCCTGCGCCAGGGCGGAGCGGACCAACTCCCCGGCCAGGGTGGACTTGCCGACGCCGGGGGCCCCGGTCAGACCGATCGTGCCCGCCGATCCGGTTGACGCGTAGATACCCGCGGAGAGGAGTTCGAGACCTGCGTCCCCGTTTTCTACCAGCGAGATCGCGCGCGCAACCGCGCGGCGATCCCCCGCGAGCACGCCCGAGATGAGGTCGTCGGTCTGCACGGCACGGAGCCTACCCGGCCGGGCGGCCGGTCCCGGCTGATGCCGCGCCCGGCATCGCCTCGAGCGCCATCCGCAGCGAGGCACACAGGGCGCGCTGCTGGATCAGCGCCGGGTCCTCTTCCGTTGCCACGCGCGTTCGGATCATCGCAAGGTTCACCTGCTCGCGCTGGAAACGGTGCAGTACCGAGGCCGCGCGCGAGCCCGCCCTCCGGCGCATCTCGCGGCGAACCGCACGCCGGCGACGAGGATGGGCGAGCACCTCGAGCTCCTCCGTCGAAACGCCACCGTCATCCGTTTCGGCCGCCAGCACCCCGGTGAGCCACCGGCGTTCGCGCCGACGGGCGAGCCATAACGCCAGCACCACGAATCCCAGGAACGGCAGCCCTTTGACGCTCGTGGCCAGGATGACCTGCAGCCAATCCAGGCCGCGCCAGGGCTCGGAGGGGAAGAGGTCAAGGAAGGGCGAGTTCCATACGAAGTGTGCGGCCATCGCCGTGGCTGCCAGGGCGCCGAGGACGAGCGCCTTCCGACGGATCGGCGCTGCGGTGCGGCGTTCGACGGCATAGCCGATCCCCATCCCGACGAGTCCGGTGTACAGCACGTGGCTGTAGAGCCCCCCCGCCACGACCCGCAGGAAGAAGCCCTGGAAGACGCGCGCGGGCCTGCCCCCGAACACTGCCATGAAATAGAACACGTCTTCGACGACGGCGAATCCGAGCCCCACCAGCGCGCCGTAGACGAAGCCGTCCATGGCGTCGTCGATCTCCTCACGGACCACGAGGTAGATCACGACAACGCCGAGCCCTTTCAGCGCCTCTTCAACGACGGGCGCGGTGAGTGCCGCCGTCCATCGCGCAGCGAAGGCGGGCCCTCCGACGCGGCTGACCACAAGACCCCACCCCTCGTTGGCATAGCCGGCCAGCGTTGTCGCGATCACCGCTCCCCACAGCAGCGCCGCTGCCAGTACCGACGGCGGCTCTCGTTCGTAGAGGTCAAGCACGTAGATCAGGGCACAGACGGGGAGGGCATAGAGGAGAACCAAACCCCACGACAGCGCCCAGCCCGTGATCGAGAGTTGCTGGAACAGTCGCTGTTCGCTCCAGGTAACCGTTCCCGTCACCACGAAGAGCACAACGAAGAGCCAGAAGGCCGGACGCCGGGTCTGGAAGAACGACGTGTGGGTCAGTCGCACCGGCGACGGCACCCGCGCGATGGCGCTCACGCGACCACCGCTTCATCGATCATCGTGTTGATGTCACCGGAGGCATACGACAGCAATCCGGCAGGCGCCCATCCGTCGAACGCCGCCCCGTTCCCGGCGCTGCTGACGATGACGGTGACCTCTCCATCGATCGAGGTGCCGGTCTTGGGAACCAGTCCGGAATAGGTGAATCGAACACCTTGGAGACCACTCGCGGTCCGAACCGGCTCCAGGCTGGAGGAGACCGACAGTCGCGTGAGCTCGCACTGCTCCAGCTCGCGCCGATACGTGATCGCCAGCTCCTCGGCTGTGCCACCCGCACCGGGGTAGGCCGCAACATCGATGCTGCCGCCTCCGCGAGTGAGCCGAGCGAACTGGGGTCCACCGGGGCACACGGTCCCCCGCTCCGCGAACGACCACCCCGAGAGGGGTTGGATCTGGACGACGCGCGCAACTCTCATCGGCGGTCCGGCGGGCTCGGACAGTGCCCCGGCCGTCACGTACCCCCCGACGACGATCACGAGCAAGGAGGCGAGGACCCACACGACCGGAAGCCATCCGCGTTCGGCCCTCTGAACCTCGGGCTTCTCGTCGGGCCGCGGCCACATCGTCGTCGTCATCAGCTCGCCGAGAGGAGTCGGGTGAGCCGGGAGACGAGCAACGGGTGCCGGAAGAGGCCTCTGATTCGTACCCGGCCTCGCAGGATGTCCGCGAGCACCGCCCTGCCCGGTGACGTGAACATATCCGGCAACCCGAACCGGAGCGGGGCCCCCGCGATGCCGAGCAACAGGGCCGAGTCCGCGCGCACCCGCACCCGTGCT
>JBDTXD010000101.1:0-5931 GCA_040006375.1 Actinomycetota bacterium | reverse complement strand
TCGGCCGCACCGCGACACTCGATGAGGTGGCGTCGGTCGTTGCGTTCCTGATGTCTGAGCAGGCGTCATACGTGAATGGGGCCGTGATCCCCGTCGATGGCGGGCTCACGGCATAGTCGTAACGCCGTTCGGCCGATACGCTCGTCCGAACCTGAGACAGCTGAGGAAGTAGGAGGAAAGAAGATGGATCGTTCCGAGATCGAGGCTCGCGTTCGGAAGGTGCTCGCGGAGCAACTGGCCGTCGAGGAATCACAGTGTGTGCCCGACGCCAGGTTCGCCGAGGACCTCAATGCGGACTCGCTCGACCTGGTCGAAGCCGTGCTGGCGCTCGAGGAGGAGTGGAGCATCGAGATCCCCGAGGACGAGATGGAATCGGTGAAGACGGTGGGCCAAGCGGTTGACCTCGTGGCGTCCAAGCTCGGGATCTGAGTTCGGGCGGCGGGCCCCAAGGGCGAGGTACGCAGGACGAAGGAAGCAGGCACAGTGGATCGGAAGAAGGTCGTCATCACCGGGATCGGACCCGTTACGCCGATCGGGATCGGCGTGGACGATTTCTGGGCGGGCCTGTCTACGGGCCGGAACGGGGTCAGCCCAATCACGGCCTTCGACACCTCCCAGCTGGCCGTGAGCGTAGCGGGACAGATCGCGGACTGGGATGTGACCCGGTTCCTGGACCTCAAGCTGGCCAAGCGGACCGACCCGTATGCCCAATACGCCATCGCCGCGGCGCAGCTCGCTTGGGACGACGCAGGCTCTCCGGAGGTCCCGGCCGAGCGGGGCGGCATCATCATGTCTACGGGGATCGGAGGCATCCAGACCATCCTCAACCAGCACAACGTGCTCCTGGAGAAGGGTCCGGGACGGGTCTCCCCGTTCATGGTGCCGATGCTGATGGCCAACGCTGCTGCGGGACACATCGCCATGCGGTTCGGACTCCGCGGACCGAACTACTGTGTGGTCAGCGCATGCGCGTCGTCCAACCACGCGCTCGGCGAGGGGATGCGCCTGATCCGGGACGGCTACGTCGATCTCTGCATCGCGGGAGGGTCCGAAGCCTCCACGGTCCCCCTGACCGTGAGTGCGTTCAGCCAGATGACCGCCCTGACGAAGAACCCCGATCCCGATACCGCGTCGCGCCCATTCGACGCCTGCCGCAACGGGTTCGTGCTGAGCGAGGGCGGATGCGCGCTGATCCTCGAGTCCGAGGAGCACGCGAAGGCGCGCGGGGCGCGGATCTACGCCGAGGTCGCGGGCTACGGCGCCAGCGACGACGCCCACCACATCACGGCACCCGATCCAAAGGGGTCTGGGGCGACGCTTGCGATGGGTTGGGCACTGAACGACGCCGGCGAGGACGCCGGCGCCGTCGACTACATCAACGCACACGGCACCTCGACCGAACAGAACGACGCCGCGGAGACCGCTGCGATCAAGGCCGCGCTTGGCGAGGAGAAGGCGCATACCGTCGCGATCAGCTCGACCAAGTCGATGACGGGCCATCTGCTCGGCGCCGCGGGCGCCGTCGAAGGCGCGGCCTGCGCCTTGGCCATCACCCACGGCATGGTGCCGCCGACCATCCATTACGAGACGCCGGATCCTTCCTGCGATCTCTCGTACACCCCGAACCAGGCGATGGCACTCGATGTTCGTCTCGCCCTATCGAACTCGTTCGGGTTCGGTGGGCAGAACGCGTGCGTCGCGTTCCGCAAGACGACGTGAGGATGACATGAGTCAGCTCCCGCCGCCCCCGCCAAACGTGGGATCCCCGCAGCCCGGTGCCGTGTGGCCGGCTACGCCATCGGGAGGCAGCCCGATACCGGCGTGGCGCAGCGGCCGGGCCGGTTGGGTGATCCTGCATGTCGTGATCGGGCTCGCGATCGGCTTCGGACTCTTCATCGTCTCGCTGCTCGCGATCGCCGCGGGGCATTTCGACATCGAGGCCGTCAACCGTGTCGAACAGGCCACGCGGATCACCAACATCATCACGCCCGAGCAACAGCGGATCGTGGCTGGGTTCGGCGGCGCTTTCCTCATCGCCTTGGCGGCCGGGTTGCTCGCGTGGCTCCTATTCGTCTACCTGAGGACCCGGGCAGCCGTGCGCGTCGCGTTGCTGATCGGGGTCCCGTTGATCGCGGCGCTGATCGGCTACGGCCTGATGTCCGGTGTCCTCCCTAAGCTCTCCGGCTACTGATCTTCGAAACTTCGGTGCCACCTGCCGGCGTTGAACACCGCCATGGCGGTCTGACCCTGAACCATGCGCTCGAACCGGATGCGCTTGGGCATCCACATCTCCCCCACGGCGAACGACCCGTCCTCCAGGGGTATCAGTTGGGCTGCGCCGTCCTCAACATAGGAGGGCCACTCGAGCGTAAGCACAGCCTTGCGGAGCGAGACGATCATCACGGGGCTCCAGGGGTCATCGTTGCGGTACAGACCCGGGTAGGCCTCCCACTCCTTCGGATGTGCGGCCGGTTCCGGCCCGCTCCAGGCAGGCCCCCGGAACCAGTGGCTGCCGTGGAACGCCTCGACCACGGCGCCTGAGTCGTCCCGGCCGAACCGCAGCGCGTACCTGTCCAGCGACGGGTGCGGGAGGAGGAAGGTGTCGGCGACCTCACCCAGGGGGTCGCGTTCGACCAGGACGCCGAGCGGCCCTTCGCGATACCGGAGCGAGGGCCCCTCGACCACGACCTCGAACCAGCGCCCATCCTCCGCCGTGAAGGTCCCCGCGAAGTCCTTGCCGTTGGGCACATCGGTGGACGCGGGGGGATGTGGCAAGGCTGTCAGGGCCGAACCCCGGATCGCGTCGTGCACCACGTCGAGCGCGTATCGGGCCAGGTCGTTCTTGCTCCCCATCCCGTTCTGCAGGATGACGCACCCGAGTCCGTGCTCGGGCCGCACCTCGAGGTAGGCTTCGAACCCGACCATCCCGCCGGAATGCCAGATCGAGCGGATGCCGCGATCCTCCCCCACCCAGAACCCGTATCCATAGCCGAACCCGGGCGTCTCGGGATCGTCGACGTGCGGGCCGGTGAGCAAGCCGAACCCGTCCGCCGACAGCACCGGTTGCTGCTCATCCCCCGGGATGCGGCCGCCGCCAAGCAGAAGCCGGGCGTACGCCGTCATGTCCAGCACGTTGGAGACGATCGAGCCGTCGGCCGTGTTGCTCACGATCCAGTTCGCCTGAACGAGCGGATGGTCCAAGCGTGCGGGTCGGTCCGAGTACAGCGGCAGGTAGCCGGTTGCCAGGTTCAGCCTGGTGTCGTCGAGGATGGCGCCCTGGGTCGAGGTCATGTGCAGCGGTCCGAACAGGCGCTCGCGGAGGAGATCGTGGATGGGCCTGCCGGTGAGTTGCTCTAGGACCAAGCCGGCCACCTTCCAGCCGTCGTTGGAGTACCAGAAGCGCTCCCCCGGAGCGAACGTCGGTGGCGTATCCCGCAGCTGCCAGGCGGCGCCGAGTCCGGTCGGTGCGTCCTCCGTCCCGGTGTGGAGCCCGGACGAATGGGTCATGAGGTCATGCATGGTGATCGGTCCGAACGGCTGGGCGATCTCCAGCCACGGCAGGATCTCGGTCACGGGTTGGTGCAGATCGAGCCGGCCGGCCTCGGCTTCGGCGACGGCGATCATCCCCGCGAACCCCTTGCTGATGGACCCGATCTGGAAGCGCGTCTCGGGCCTCACGGCGGCACCGCTCGCCACGTCGGCGAACCCGCGAACAACGACGCCGAGGATCTCGTGGCCGTCGGTGATCGCGAGGGCGACGCCGGGCGTGTGGGTCACCGGCAGCCGGTGTTCGATGGCTTCACCGATCAGATCGAACGCGTCGGATAGGCCCGCCACGGGCTTACTCTCCGAAGAAGAGCTTCAATTCGCGCGCGGCCGACTCCGGTGAGTCACTCCCGTGCGCGATGTTCTGCCCGATCAGCGTCGCGAAGTCCCCGCGGATGGAGCCGGGAGGAGCCTCGACCGGGTCCGTTGGCCCCATCAGGGTTCGCCAGCAGGTGACGGCTTCCTCCCCGCTGATCTTGGCGATGACCACCGGGCCGCCGGTGATGAAGTCGACCAGTTCGCCGAAGAAGGGCTTGTCGCGATGTTCACCGTAATGCTCCTCGGCAACCTCGCGCGGGATGCTGTAGAGCCGCATCGCGTCGATACGCAGGCCCTTGGCCTCAACGCGACGGAGCACCTCGCCGACCAGACCGCGGCGCACGCCGTCCGGCTTCACGATGAGCAGGGTGGATCCGATAGCCATTCAGTTCTCTCCCAGATGTCGGCCGAGCGCCCGGTAGGCGTCCGCGACAGTGTACAGAGAGCCCGTCACCAGGATGAGATCGCCCGGCGCGGCGGCAGCGCGCGCCGCGCCGATCGCGTCGGCCACGCTCGGGACGATCTGTACCTGCACGGCTCGGGCGCCGGACGCGGCGGCAAGCCGCTCGGCGAGCACGGCGGGATCCGCGCTGCGGACGCTGTTGTTCTGCGTGAGGTACACGTGGTCCGCGAGTACAGCCAACGGGGAGACGATGCCGTCGAGGTCCTTGTTGGCGCTCGTCGAGAGCACCACATGGAGCCGCTCCCAGATGAACGCCTCACGCAGCGCGGCGGTGAGCGCCTCGGCACCGGCCGGGTTGTGGGCGCCATCCAGAACCACGAGCGGATCGCGTTCGATGATCTCCAGTCTCCCGGGCGAACGCAGAGCGAGCAGCGCCTCTCGAACAACCTCCAGTTCTAACGCCTTGCCGAACAACGCCTCCACGGCAACCAGTCCGGCCGCCGCGTTCCGCGCCGCATACTCGCCGAAGAGCGGGATGAACAGATCGTCGTAGCTCGCGTGGACCCCGCGGATGCTGAACGATTGTCCCCCGACCGCCTGGAGGCGCTCGTCCACCTCCCAGTCCTGGAATTCGATCTTCAGTTCGGCCCCGACCTCCGCGGCGCGCGCCTCGAGCACCGCCTGCGCCCCGGGTTCCTGCTCTCTGATCACGGCGATGCGTTTGTCCTTGATGATGCCGGCCTTCTCCTTGGCGATATCCGCGAGGGTGGGCCCGAGCTCGGCGACGTGATCCATCCCGACGGGACAGATGACCGCCACATCGGAGGCGATCAGATTCGTCGCGTCCCATGAGCCGCCCATGCCCACCTCGAACACACCGAGCCCCACGGGCCTGTCGGCAAGCGACAGGAATGCCAGCGTGGTCAGGGCTTCGAAGTACGTCACTGCGGTGTCGGTCTCGGCATCTACCAGGTCGAAGTACGGCAGCAGGCGCTCCCACTCGTCGGCAAACTCCTGCTCCCCGATCATCTCCCCGCAGACGCTCAATCGCTCCCGAACCGTGATCAGGTGCGGAGAGACGTAGAGCCCCGCGCTCACGCCGTGCGCGCAGGCGAGCGCGGCCGCTGCGCGCGCCGTCGTGGTCTTGCCGTTGGTGCCGGTGACGTGAATGGTTGGGTAGGTCAACTGGGGATCGTCCAGGTACCGGACCAGGGCACGCATCCGATCGAGCGAAGGCTCGGGCATGTGCTCGGGCTGGCGCGAAGCCAGTTGCTCCTCCGCATCCTCGAACCGCACGGCGCTCAGCCCCCCACAGGGGCGAGCACTGTCACCACGGACGGGGTGTCGGCGACGGCGCGTTCCATGCGGGCCACGTTCCCCGCCTCCGCCAGATCCCGCTCAACGTGCGCCAGCAGTTCGAGCCGCTCCGCGACATCGTTGACCGTCACCAGGGCCACGGGGGCCCGCAGCGAAACCTTCTGGAGCGCCTTCTCCTTGCGAACCGCAGTCAGGATGTCTGCGCCGAGCTGATAGATGGCCCGGTCACCATGCGCTGCAGCGGCTCCTAGGTCACCGACAACGGGCCACGCCGCCCGGTGGACGCTCCCCTGCTGCCACCACGACCACACCTCTTCGGTCACGTACGGCAGGAACGGCGCGAAGAG
>JBDTXD010000100.1:0-6051 GCA_040006375.1 Actinomycetota bacterium | reverse complement strand
GAGACGCAAGCGCTCTTGGGCCGGCCTCTTCCCTGGCCGCGCTAAGCTCAGGCCGCCGCCCCGACCTCGCCCTGCTTGCGATCGGATCTGCGCACCAGGAACGCCGTGCCCAGGATCAGCAGCGTGGATGCCGTGAGCATGAGTGTGCCGATGGCGTTGGAGGCGGGTGTCGGGCCGGTTCGCGCGGCTCCGTAGATGAATATCGACACGGTCTGCGTCGAGGCGTCCTTGGAGAGCTGATAGGCCACGACGAAATCGTCCAGTGAGATCGCGAAGACGATCGCGATGCTCGCGTAGATCGACGGTGCCAGCATCGGCACGGTGACCCGTCCCAGCGTGCGGATGGGCGAGGCGCCAAGGTCCATCGCCGCTTCCTCGTAGGACTTGCCCAGCCCAACCAGTCGCGCCCGCACGATCACCACCGGATACGCCAGGGAGAGCACCACCAGCCCGATCAGCTGTGCCATGGTCCCCAATCCGAGGAACCCGAACGCGTTCGAGAAGAGCAGGAAGAGGCTCACGGCCAAGATCAATTCCGGCGTCACGAAGGAGAACAGCATCAGGAAGTTGACCCCTCCGGAGCCGAACCCGCGCCAATGGTGGATCGAGATGGCGAACGCCACGCCCAGCGGGACCGCGATGATCGCGGTGGTGGCGGCCAGCTTGAGGCTCTGGAAGATGGCCTGCTGCAGCGCGGGGCTGTGCAGCACGGAGCTATCGGGGTCGCCCGTGTACCAGCGGAGCGAGAACCCCTGCCACTGTGAGATCGAACGGCCCTTGTTGAACGAGAAGACCACCGCCTCGACCACCGGGATCAACGTCCACAGGACGTACCCGATGGCCACAACCCACAGGAACCTGGTCTGGGCCCACGGGTTGGCGAGTCGGCTCATGAGCGTGGGCTTGGGGCGCCGCACTCGCATCCCCAGGCCCGCATGGGCGCTCATGCGAGTCCCTCGGCGGCTGCCCGGTTGGTGCTGCGCAGGTAATAGAGGATCGGCAGCACCAACAAGACCAACAGCACCAGGATGAGCGCGGCGCCCCGCGCCACGAAGATCGGCTGGGCGAGCGCGTCGGAGATGGAGTTCGCGATCATCCGCGTACCCGACGTGTTCGCAAGGAGTTGCTGGGTGAAGTAATCACCGAACATCGGGAGACCGCAGACCACGAAGCCGGCCAAGATCGCCTGACGCGACTGCGGGATGACCACACGGAAGAAGGTCCGGGCAGGGCTTCCTCCTAGGTCGCGGCCGGCCTCCAACAGAGACGGATGGATCCGGTCCAGCGTCGCGAACAGCGGAAGGATCATGTACGGGACATAGCCGTACACCAACCCCAGGATCAGCGTGACGGGCTTGCCGGCGAGCCAGGGATACGGTTTGGTCAAGATCCCCGTCCCCGTGAGGAACTTGTTGACGTAGCCGTTGTCCTCTAATAGCGAGATCCAGGCGAGCATCCGCAGCATGTAGGAGATCCAGAAGGGGGCGAAGAACAGCACCAGGAACAACCCGCGGAACCGGCCCGCCCGCCGCGCCAGGAAATACGCGAACGGATACCCGATGAGCAGGCAGAGCGCGGTCGCGATCACCACGAACAGGACCGTGTGGACGAACGCTTGGTAGTAGAGGCCGTCGGAGTGGACCAGGTTCGAGAGCGTGAACGACATGACCGGCGGCCGCCACTCGAGCGGGTTCCACAAAGGCTTCGGCGCACGAAGGATCGCGGTTACACCGCCGAACGTGATGGCCAGCACAACGTAGAACGGGAACACGAAGAAGACCAGCAGGTAGATCGTGGCTGGGGCGGCCGAATCGCTCGCGGAGCGCCGGCCATATGGAGAGCCTCCCTAGACGCCCGCCACGAGTGCGGAGTATGCCGACTGCCATGCGGCATCCTGGTCGGTCGGGAGCTCGAGCTCGCGGAAGCCCTTCTGGAAGTCGTCCTGCGTCACCACGGTAGAGGACAGGTGCTCCGGGACCACTGCGTTGCCGACAAGGAGGTCGGGTGTGAACGTCGTCTGCGGCATCTGGTAGCCGGTCCACGTGGTGTAGTTCGCGTAGGCGTTGTCCGAATCAAGGACCCAGTCCGCAAACATGTGCGAGAGCACCGGCGCCTTGCCGCCCGACAGCAGCACGATGCAATCGTTGTCGACGTTCCCCGGCACGCCGTCGGTGTGGCCCGGCCAGTAGTACGACAGGTTGAGGGCCTGATCACCCTTGGGCAGGAACACGAAGGCGTCACCGACGTTGCCGGACCACGACTGGTGCAGGTAGGCGCGGCCCTTCGGCACGTCGGTGTAGTCAACATGGTCGAACTGTGCGTTCGTAGCCGCGACGACCTGCGCGATGTCGTCCTTGGCTTGTGCCAGGGTCGCCGCGTCGGCGTTGTTGATGTCGCTGTTCCCCTTCCAGAACATCGCCAGCGAGAGCACGTCCTGGGCATTGGACAGCAGGTGTGTCTTGTCCTTCGGCGCCCCGTCCCAGAAGATGTCGTAGGGGTTGGTCATCCCGGCGATGTCCTGCTTGACGAAGTCATTCCTCCAGAAGATGCCGGTGTTCCAGATCGAATAGGGGAGCGAGAACTGCGACCCCACGTCGTAGAACGGGCTCTGGAACTCCTCCCAGCAGTTCGCCGCAAGGTTGGGGACGTAGTCGAGGTTGACGGGGCGTATCAGGCCGGCTGCGACCGACCGGCCGACGGCCCATACGTTCATGCCGAACATGATGTCGAAGTCTGTCTGGCCGGAGTTGATCTTCTGGAGCAGCTTGTCCATGTCGTCGCCCTCTGTGACCTCGACCTTGCAGTTGTTCGCTTTCTCGAAGCTCTTGATCACCGAAGGGGCGAGGTAGTACGGCCAGGCCAGGACCTTGACGGTGGCACCCGTTTCGGCCGACAGGCCGCTGTCGATGACGGGGTTGTCCGACTGCACCTTCCAGGTCACCGGCGACTCGAGACGGGCCAACGGGTAGTCCGCGCCCTCGATCCCACCGGTTCCGTACTGGTTGGAGGTGCTGCTCCCGGTCCCGCCGCCGGTACCACCGGTGTTCACCGTTGATTGGGCGCCGCCGCCACAGGCGGCGAGGATGGCGGAGATGCTGGGCAGCGCAACCCCGGCGAGGGCGGCGCGGCGCAGGAAGTCTCGACGGGAAAGGTGCGGGCGTTCGGTCGGGCGCGTCATGTGTGCATTCCCTCCTGTTGTCGGACCTATCGATTGTTTACCTACACCTACGGTGTCCCACGCGCAAACGCTTCAGCGGCCGGCGGGTCAGCGCGGACGCCTATCGCCGAGAAGTTGCAGCAGTCCAGCCAGCGTGACGAGCCCACCGCCAAGGAGCACAACATAGATACCGATGCGCGGGCTGCCGTTGGATCCCAACTGCTGCTTCAGCGAGTTCAATCGGCTGAGCCCGAAGAAGAGGATGATCGCTCCGCCGATGACCGGTGTTCCCATCTGGAGATTGAATCGCTCGGGGATCGCCATAGAAAGCCCGCGGGCAACTGCGAACCCGGCAAGGAGAAGGAACCACCACTCTCCGAGCGCCCACCCAGTGACGGGCTGGTATCCGGGTGCCTGCGCCCAGGGAAGGAATACGCCGAGCGCAACCCCGCCACCGCCGATGACGGCGAGCCACCCGATAGGGTTCGCTCGCCGACCGACGGGTCGAGCGGGCTGAGGGAGACCGAGGCGAGACGTCGAGCCCGATGCTGCGAACCCGACGTCGTTCCCGGCAGGTGGCGGTGGCATCGGGGGTTTCTCGCTTGGCGATGGTTCCGGTTGGACCTGGGGGGGATCTTCGTGGCTCATGTAGTGAGCCTACGTGGCGGGTCACCGCCGGGCCAGCACATCTGGGGTCCCGGTAAACTTGGCAGGTCACGCACTCGCGCGGCGTTCTTCCAGCTCAGGAGCCCTCTACCGCCATGCCTACACGAGACGACATCCGAAACGTAGCCATCGTGGCCCACGTCGACCACGGCAAGACAACATTGGTGGACGCCATGCTCTGGCAGTCCGGCGCCTTCCGCGAGAACCAGGATGTGAACGAACGAGTCATGGATTCGATGGACCTGGAGCGCGAGAAGGGCATCACCATCCTGGCCAAGAACACCGCCGTCCTGCACAGCGGCGTGAAGATCAACATCGTCGATACCCCCGGACACGCCGACTTCGGCGGCGAGGTCGAACGAGCCCTCACCATGGTCGACGGTGTCATGCTCCTGGTGGACGCGAGCGAAGGCCCGCTCCCTCAGACCCGGTTCGTGCTTCGCAAGGCGCTCGAGTCACGGCTCCCGGTCATCCTGGTCGTCAACAAGGTTGATCGTCCTGACGCTCGCATCCAGGAGGTCGTCCATGAGGTGGAGGAACTCTTCCTGGACCTGGACGCGGACGAACACCAGATCGACTTCCCGATCCTCTACGCCAACGCGCGCGCGGGGAAGGCCGGCCTCAAACCGGACGACCTTGCCGATGACCTGGAACCCCTCTTCAAGACCCTGGTCGAGCGGATCCCCGCACCCTCCTACGAGGACGATCATCCGCTCCAGGCGCTGGTCACCAATCTGGACGCGTCTCCGTACGTCGGGCGGCTCGCCCTCTGCCGGGTCCGGCATGGTCATATCCGCAAGGGTCAGACGGTCGCGTGGTGCCGCGTGGGTGGCGCTATCGAGAAGGTGAAGATCACCGAGCTCTACATCACCGATGCCCTGGACCGAGTGGACGCAGAGGAGGCCGGTCCGGGCGAGATCATCGCCGTCGCGGGCATCCCGGAGATCACCATCGGAGAGACCCTCGCCGATGCGGACGATCCCCGTCCGCTTCCGGTGGTCAGTGTGGACGAACCCTCGCTCTCGATGACCATCGGCATCAACACCTCGCCGCTCTCCGGCACGGACGGCGACAAGGTCACGGCCCGGCTGGTCAAGACGCGTCTGGACCAGGAGTTGGTCGGCAACGTGAGCATCCGCGTCCTGAACATCGATCGTCCCGACATGTGGGAGGTCCAGGGCCGGGGCGAACTCCAGCTCGCGATCCTGGTCGAGATGATGCGCCGCGAGGGATTCGAGCTCACGGTCGGCAAACCGCAGGTGGTCACGAAAACCGAGAACGGCACGCTGCTGGAACCGATGGAACGCGTGGCGATCGACGCGCCCGAGGATTACCTGGGCGTGATCAGTCAGCTCCTGGCGCTCCGCAAGGGCCGCCTTGTCCAGATGGTGAATCACGGAACCGGGTGGATCCGCATGGACTACCAGGTACCGGCACGCGGGCTCATCGGGTTCCGCACCGAGTTCATGACCGAGACGCGTGGGACCGGACAGCTCCACCACGTCTTCGACGGCTATGAGCCATGGCACGGCGAACTCCGCACGCGTCCCTCCGGCTCACTGGTCGCCGACCGCACCGGCGTCACCACGAACTTCGCCCTGCTGAACCTGCAGGAGCGCGGCGCGATGTTCGTTGGCCCTGGGGAGGATGTGTACGAGGGCATGATCGTGGGCGAGAACGCCCGTGCGGACGACATGGACGTGAACCCGACCAAGGAGAAGCAGCTCACGAACATGCGCAAGGCCAACTCCGAGGAACTTGTTAGGCTGATCCCGAAGCTTCACATGAGCCTAGAGCAGGCGCTCGAGTTCATCCGTGAGGACGAATGCGTCGAGGCGACACCACACAACGTGCGGATCCGCAAGGTGTTGCTCGGTGCCCAGGAACGCGTGCGCGCCGGCCGCCGGGGCGGCAAGCCCGCCAAGACCCCGTAGGTCCGGACCCGGCTCACATCATCTGCACGGGAGGCACGGTGAGGTCGACCGTCTTGAACTGCGCCGTAAGCGGCGGCTCCACCAGGTCCGGCATCCAGTAGTCGATGGCTTTGTCGGCCTCACCGAGGAGCTGACGGCGTACCGGCGTGAGCCCATCGCGCAGTTCCGGCTTCACCTCCAGGTCATCGCGCGTCCGCACCCACCGGAAGGTGTAGGCGAAGAAGATCGCCTTGCGCGTCATGTCCGAACGGTTCGGGCTCCGCGCGTGCCACAGGCGCCGGTCGAACATCACGG
>JBDTXD010000099.1:0-6097 GCA_040006375.1 Actinomycetota bacterium | reverse complement strand
GGCTCGGGCGATGTTCGGACGGCACGACCTCCTGCTCTTCGATGAGCCGGCCGCCGGTCTGGATCTGCCCGCTCGCGAACGGCTCCTGACCGCCATGACGACGGATGCGGCTGGGCCACGTCCTGCCTCGATCCTCGCGACCCACCATCTCGAGGAGATACCCTCGACAGTCACTCACGCAGCATTGCTTCGGGACGGGCTGGTCATCGCGCGGGGGCCTATCGAGGACGTCCTGCGATCCGAACCGCTCACGGAGTGCTTCGGGTTGGTGATCGAGGTCGAGCGCCGCGGCGGCCGGTGGTCGGCACGCGCGGCCGGCTGAACCCTCAGCCTGCCCGGTACCGATCCGCGATCTGATCCACGAACGCGGCGAACCGCACCGCGGTGGGCTCGCTCACGATATGCAGGACGTTCTCGGCGTTCTCCTCGCCGCCGTGGGAGAGGTTGTAGCTCCCGGTCACGACCTCGTCGTCGGCGACCACGATCTTCGCGTGCATGTAGTCGTGGACCGCTCCGGGCGCGTACGGCGTGGTCACCTTGCCCTCCAGGCGCGGCCGCAGCGCATGCCACGCCTCGATCTTCCAATGGTTTGGTGGCCAGTCCCTCCATTGCCCTTCGACCTGCTGCATCTGGGTCGCGTCATACGCCCCGCGCAGATCGACGCTCTTCCTGCCCGCTAGTTCGGCCAGGGTGCCCAGCACCGCTCCCGAGGTGTAGACGGGCGATGCCACCCTGATCCTCCTTCTGGAAGCGGCGATCCGCTCGGCCGCTCGGTGAGCGAGCGAGGGACCGCGCGGGGAGAACAACGGCTGCACCGTGACCCCGGACCCCAGGCTCACCAAGGGGCCGCTGCCCCCGCTGTGCTCGATATCGCCGTGCTCCCAGAGCTGGGTGAAGTTCGCCGCGTACGCCTCGGCGATCTCGGGGGAGGTCACGTGGATCAGCGCGTTCTCCTCGCGGGTGAAGGCATCGTCCGTCCAGTTCGTGGAACCGGTCCACACGGCCCCGGAGTCGCGCACGATGTACTTGTGGTGCATGAGCGTACCCTGGTCGTGGACGCCTTTCGTGGGCACCTCCAGGCCGTCGATGACCTCCGGTGCCGCGGTCATCGGTGTTTCGTGACCACGCGCGGGTTTGCGTTCCAGGTTGAACGCCACGCGCACCGCAACACCACGGGCGGCCGCAGCCTCCAGCGCGTCGGAGATGGCCGCGGTCGCCCCCTCACGCGCATGGAAGTCGTAGATCGCCACGTCCAAGGATCGCGTCGCCTGGCCGAGGAGCGCGACGACGCGCGCGGCGACCTCGACGGCGGTCTGCCCCCCGTCGGGCAGGAAGTCGACTTCGAAGGCGTCCATCGCAGCAGTGTAGGTGCAGGACGGCGGCACCCTGTTGGGTGTTCCCCGGTTAGGAACGGCGAAAGCCCCGGACCGTGTCCAGGTCCGGGGCCTCGCGCCGTTCGAGATCTGGCTCGCTAGATGCCTCTCAGCACGCAGCCCGCTGTCGCGTTGGACCACTCCTGCTGCAGGTAGTACTTGTGTCCGTTGATGAGCTGGTTGTAGAGGGAGCCGTTCGTTGCGGTGCCGAGCGCCGCGCCGAAGTTCCATACGCACTTGTCCGAGCCCTCGTAGCCGCGCTTGTCCCACCAGGCGGTTCCGTAGGGATCGTTGATCATCTCCCGGTGTTCGTGGCTGGTGAGGTTGAGGGTTGCGTCCGCGTCGTTCCCGTGGGGCGACTCGCCGGAGTCACATGCCGTGGGGTCCGTGTTCGCGTTCGGCATGTTGGCGTAGAGCAGGTTGCCGGTGTTCGAGTGGTAGGCGCAGTAGTACGTGAACGCGCACGTGTTCCCGGTGGCCGCGAAGCATCCGCCAACGCCCTTGGGGGTGAACATGAAGTACGCGTGCGTGCCGTCGGACGGCAGCCCGTGCCCATTCACCACCTTCTTGACCTCGGCGGCGATCTGCGCGTCCGTGAGGCAGCGTGTCACACCCGAGTACACCGAGCAGCCGTTCGCGGGGAACAGGTTGGTGTCGATGATCGCGCCGCCGAAGGTGGACTTGTACGCGATCGGGCCGGTCGTGTCCGTGTACTGCGTCTCCGTGTAGTACACGTTCGACGTCTTCCCGCTGTCGTGGGCAACATCGCCGAAGTAGCGGGTGATGGTGTTCTTGTAACTCGCGGCCATGGTCGTCCCGGAGGGCACCCAGTAGATGGCGTACGTCGTGTTCAC
This sequence comes from Actinomycetota bacterium, assembly GCA_040006375.1. Taxonomy (GTDB): domain Bacteria; phylum Actinomycetota; class UBA4738; order UBA4738; family HRBIN12; genus JANXVR01. The sequence continues at coordinate 3,870 of JBDTXD010000099.1, read as the reverse complement.
GCGCATGACCGGGCCACCGTGATACAGGAGCGGCAGGGTATGACCTGCCCGCGTGCCCGAGGCGCCGTTGGCGAGGATGATCCCCCGCTCACGGCCGTAGGCGTGACCAGTCCTGACCGCCTGCGCCGAGCCTGCGAGCGATGTCAGCGTGGCTACCGCGATCGTGACGGCGAGGAGCGATGCTCTCAGCGTCTTCATCTCCGACCTCCCTCTCTCCCGCACGTGCGGGGGAACGAGGGGGAGTATCGCAGCCCGCCCACCGGGCGCGCGTCGGCCGAACGGCCGAGATCTGCGCCCGGTGGCCTGGGGACTGCGCTATCTCGGTGCTAGGCCCCGCGCTGCAGGCACTTCAGGGATCTGTTGGACCATTCCATCTGCACCAGGTAGTCGTTCCCGTTGATCACCTGGTTGTAGTCGCCGCTCAGCGGGCCGCCGGGGTTCGACAACGTGCCGAACTTGTACGCGCACTGGTCCGAGCCCTCGTTCCCGCTTTGGCTGTCCCACCACCCGGTGCCGAACGGATCGTTCGTCATCTCGCGATGCTCGTGGCTGGTCGCGTTGAGCGTCGCGTCCAGGTCCGCGTTGTTCGGTGCGCCGTGTCTGGACGCGCACCCCGCGAGATTGGTCCCGCCGTAGGGGATGTTGGCGTAGATGGCGGGCGAGTTGTCGGGGAGCGCGAACGCCGAGTGGTAGGCGCAGAAGTCCGTGAAGGCGCACGTCGCGCCGCTCGCGCTGAAGCACGTGTCGACCTGCTTGGGCAGCACCAGGAAGAAGGCGTTCGTCTTCGAGCCGTCCCATCCCCGGTCGATGATGACGCGCTTGACCTCATGGCGGATCTGCTTGTCGTTGAGACACACGTTCGTGGCCCCGTAGATAGTCCCAGGGCAGCCGTTCGAGGGGAAGACGTGCGGGTCGACGAAGGAATCGGCGAACGTCTGCTGGTATCGGATGTGATTCTTGTGGTGGTGCCTGACCTGGTAGTACTGATTCAGCGTCGAGTACACGTTCTGGTTTCCGCCGCTGTCGGCGGCGACATCCGCGAAGTACGTGTTGATGCCTGCGTTGTACCCCGGGTCCACGTAGCAGGGGTCGGTCCCACATGTGGTGGGCTCCCAGAAGATCGTGTACGTGTGGCTCGAGAGCATGACGGGGCCGCCGTGGTACTCGAGCTTCTTCGACGCGGCGCTTCGCGTGTCGGCCTTCGCGACCGAGCCGCGCACCGGGATCGCTCCCAGCTGGCCGACGTGGAGCGCGTGCGCACGCCGATGTGTGACCGCCGTATCATGGCTACGCACCCCGGCGTCGGCCGCGAGCGGCGCAGTCAGCACCGCAAGGGCCACCAAACCAACGGATATCCGTGCTGTGGAACGATGCACCTCGAACCCCTCCTGGACGTTGCTTCACCTCGACGCGGGGAGCTGACCTCCCTGCGGTTCGTTCTGGATATCGGCGAAGTATGGCAGCTACGTCAAGGGTATGAGGGCCCGGTGGTAGGTTCGCCAGCGTGCGCGCTGTGCGGAGGACCTCGGCCTGGGCGATAGTCCTCGTGGTCGCCGGCCTGCTTTTCGAGGGAACCATTGCAGCGGCGCCCCTCTCGCCCCTCCAGCCGGTCCTGGCTCCGGGCGCTGGTCCCTCCGGGCCCTTCTCGTGGCTGGCCCGCGCGCTGGGGATCTCGGGTGTGCACGGGAACGCCATGATCGCGCTCTCCGTCGCAGCGTTGGCGCTCGCAGCGGCCGCGTTCCTCTACCTGCTCGCGGTCGCCTGGCGGGCGGGTATCTCGCTCCGCGCGGTCCTGGTCCTGGCGGTACTCGCGAACCTCGCCGTGTGGTTCCTGCCGCTGCTCGCCTCCCGCGACGTCTACTCCTATATCGGCTACGGCAACATCATCAGCGTCCACCACGCGAACCCGTACGTTCAGACCCCCGCCGACTTCCCGGCCGATGCCGTGGCACGGCTAGTGGGGCCGAAGTGGTTCGACACACCGGCGGTCTACGGACCGGCGTTCAGTTCGCTGTCGGGTGTGATGACGCGCGCGGTCACGTCCGTGGCGGGTCAGGTGGCCGCGTTCCGCGCCCTGGCGGTGGCCGCCTCGCTTGGCACGATCGCGCTCATCGCATCGAGCGCTCGCCGGGTGCGGCCGGAACTGGCGGCGTTCGCCGTCGCCGCCTTCGGGCTGAATCCGGTCGTGCTCTTCCAGTCGGTGGGGAGCGGGCACAACGATCTCCTGGTTGCCCTTGCAGCGGCGGGCGCGTTCGCGTTGCTTCTGCGGGATCGAGAACTGCCGGCGATCGCCGTGCTGACGCTGGGGGCACTGGTGAAGGCGACGGGCGCGATCCCGTTGTTGCTGGTGATCATCTGGTGCATCGCGCGGCGTCCTGCCGGCGATCGCCTCCGAGCCGGCGCTGGGCGGATCGGCGTGGCGGCCGCGATCACGCTGGCGTTCGCCGCGCCATTCTTCCAACTCCACGACCCCACGCTGGGGATGTTCGAACTCGCGGGACATCAAGGGTGGCTCGCGCCCTCGAGGTTGATCGCCCGGCTTGCGGACGCAGTGGGCGGAGGGACCCCGGCCGGCGCGGTGCGCCTGATCTTCGCCGCCGCGCTGCTGCTGGCGGTCCTCATGCTGGCCAGACGCGTCGCCAGCGGCGGGGCGGTTCCGGACGAACCCGGCGCGCAACGCGCCGAGCTCGGCGCGGCCCTGGGATGGTCGCTCGTGCTCCTCATGCTCCTTGGACCCGTGTTGCTCCCCTGGTACGTGACTTGGGGCCTGCCGCTGGCGTGGCTCCTTCCCCGGGTCCCTCGCACAGTGCTGCTCGGTGTATCCACCGCGCTCGCGGTCTCCCTGTTCGTCGCCGAACCGGATCGATACCCCCACGCGTACAACGCCAGAACCCTCATCGGCCACTACGTCATCGCGCCGCTTGTGGCGATCGGTCTGGGATGGCTACTGGTGGACGGTATCCGCCGGTTCCGTGCCGGCGCCCCGTTGCGCGCGGGAGAGGGCGGCCAGGAGATACCCGCTTCCACCGGTGGCGACTGATACCGCCGTCGGCCCGATCCATCCGGCGAGCGGAAGGCCGAGCCGTTCGAGCAGCACGCCGACCAGCACGACCCCTGCGATGCCGAACGCGGGAGCGAGCAGCCACCGATCGACCGGATCGTCGACCGCCCAGATCGCCCAGCCGCCGCCCGCCCCGCCGAGCAAGGCGAGGACCGCGAGCGTCGCGAGGATGATCCCACCGGGGGAGGAGGGGAGCAGAGGATCGCGCGGCGGGGGCGCGGCCGCAAGGGCGCCCGCGGGGGCCGGCCTGCCGGCCACCGATACGCCGTCCGCGACCGGGGAGAAAGCCGGAGGAAGGTTCGCATCGCTGCCTTCGTCGAACGCGGTCAGGACGAACCCGACGGATGGGCCGGTGCGGGGGATGTCAGAGAGGTAGAGCCGTGAGAGCGCGTCGTACTCCGGCACCCCTCGAAGGGTCGGCGCGCGGTCGAGCAGTCCTTGGGGTGTACCGACGTAGATGTAGACGTCCGCCACGCGGTCGGGCGGCAAGGCGGCGCGGATCACGTTCGCTGCGCGTGTTGCCAGCAGCGATGCGGTGGCGTCGGGCGAATCGACCACGAAGATCAACGCGGTCCCGGCGGGCGTCGTATCTGCGAGTTGAGACGCGGCCGATGCCTGGGCGATCTCTTCGGTTGAGATGGATATCGGCTGGCGGCCGTAGGCCATGATCGCCCCGGCCGCCATCGCGCCGACCGCGAGCGCGGCTGCCGCCCACGCGAGCCAGGCGGTCTTCTCGGCGATCCGTTCCCACACCGCAACCACACCGATCCCAGCGAGGGCCGGGATGGCGAAGCCGAACGTCACCAGCC
>JBDTXD010000098.1:0-6148 GCA_040006375.1 Actinomycetota bacterium | reverse complement strand
CTGCCGGGGGTGCCTTCCGGCAGGGAGGATGGGCGGTGCACGTCAACGGCGCCGCACCCCTGTCGGCGTTGGACGCGGCCCGAGTTGCCGGCGCCCGTCGGCTCGGGATCCACCCCCTGCAGACCTTCCCCACCGTCGACGATGCGGTGCATCAACTGCGGGGGGCAGGGATGGCCGTGACCGCGGATGATCCGGACGGCGAGGCGTTCGGCACCGCGCTCGCCCATGACGTGGGGTGCGTTCCGTTCGTCATCGCGGATGCGGCGCGGCCGCTGTACCACGCAGCCGCCGTGTTCGCGTCGAACTATCTGATCGCCATCTCCGCCATCGCGGCACGATTGTTGGAAATCGCCGGTGTCCCCGATCCTGCCGCCGCCATCGCGCCCCTGCAACGGGCGACCCTCGGGAACATAGAACGGTCGGGACCGCAGGCGGCCCTGACGGGCCCGGCGGTTCGCGGCGATGTCACGACGATCGGGCGCAACCTCGAAGCGCTTCGCGCCGCCGCGCCCCGCGACGTCGAGCCCTACGTCTCCATGTGCCGTGTTGCGATCGATCTCGCGGTCGAGGCCGGCCGGCTCTCCTCAGCCGATGCAGGGGCCCTCAAGGATGTGCTCGACGGATGGAGGTGATCCGCGAGGCCGCCGCGTTCCGGCGCGCGACGGACGCTGCCCGCAGGAGTGGTAGGGCGGTCGGGTTCGTGCCTACGATGGGGGCGCTGCACGCGGGCCACGATGCACTGATCACCCGGGCGCGCGACCGCGGTGGATTCGTCGCGGTGAGCATCTTCGTCAACCCGGCTCAGTTCGGGGCTGGGGAGGACTTGGCGCGATACCCACGGGACGAGGCAGCGGACGTCATGAGATGCGAGGGTCTGGAGGTGGATGTCGTGTGGGCGCCATCCGTGCAGGAGGTCTATCCGCCGGGCGTCGAGCTGACCGAACCCGATCCCGGCCCACTCGGCGACGCGTTAGAGGGTGCCGCTCGGCCCAGCCATTTCAAGGGTGTGCTGAAGGCGGTGCACCGGTTGCTCTCCGTGACCGGCCCCGCGTCCGCGTACTTCGGTGAGAAGGATGCCCAGCAGCTGTTCCTGGTTCGGCGGATGGTGACCGAACTCGGACTCCCGCCTCAGATCGTCGCTTGTCCCACCGTGCGCGAGGACGACGGGCTGGCGGTCGCATCACGGAATCGGTTCCTCACGCCGCAGGAGCGCGAGCATGCGCCGAGCCTCTTCCTGGGACTCTCGGAGGCGGCTGCAGCGGCTAGGGCCGGTGAACGCGACGCGGCGAAGTTGGTCGCGGCGATCGCGCGAGAGGTCGGCGCGGTAGCAAGGCTCGACTACGCCTGCATCGTGGACGAGCGCACCTTCGAGCAGCTCGGGCAGGTCGACCGCCCAGCCAGGGCCATCGTGGCCGCCCGGTTCTCGGCGACCAGGTTGATCGACAACCTCCTCCTGCCCGTTCCCGCGGCATGACCGACCCGCCGGCCTTGGATCGCGTCGAAGTGATGGTTGCCGCGATGTCGGCGCTGCTGGCCGATCGCGCCCAGGCCATCGGAGACGAAGATGCGGTGGGGATCGCTCGGATCCGTTGCACGGCACCGGGGGCGGTCGTGGGCGTGCCTGTCATGAAAGAGGTGTTCGGCCGGATGGGGGTCCGGGTGCACCCGATTGCCACCGACGGCCAGGCCCTTTCGCTCGGCGATGTGGTTGCTGAGTTGGGTGGACCGGTCGCGGCGATCCGGGGGGCGGCTCCCACGGCCATCCGTTTCCTCACGCGCCTGTCGGCGATCGCCTCGGGCCTGTCCGATCCAGCGCCGGGGGACCTCATCGAGTCCTGGGCCCTCGAGTTCGGCCGGTTGTCGCGCGTCACGTCGGTGGGCGATGCTGAACCGTCGTTCGAGCTGGAGGTGCATCCGTAAATGCTGCTCGCTGCCGATGTCGGCAATACCGAGATCGTCCTCGGCGTATTCGACGACCTCTCGCTCCTTCACACCTGGCGGCTCTCCACCCGGCCGGAGCGCACGGCCGATGAACTCGCTCTGCACCTCGAGTTCTTCCTTGAGCATCGCGCACTGACGTTCTCTTCCCTGGACGGATTCGTCGTCGCCAGCGTCGTGCCCGATGTCACGCACTCGGTGCGTGAGTTGGCCGAACGGTACCTCAGCTTCGCCCCGGTGATCGTCGGGCCGGGAACGAAAACGGGCGTGCCGGTCCTTACGGACAACCCGCGAGAGGTCGGCGCTGATCGCGTGGTGAACTCGCTCGCGGCGTTCACGCGGTTCGGTGGTCCGGCTGTCGTCGTGGACTTCGGCACCAGCACGAACTTCGACGTCGTCTCGGAGAAGGGGGAGTTCCTGGGTGGGGTGATCGCCCCGGGCCTGCAGGTCAGCGCGTCCTCGCTGGTTTCGCGCACGGCTCGGTTGACTCGAGTGGATCTCTCGCCTCCGCGCTCACCGATCGGAAGATCGACGGTTGAGGCCATCCAATCGGGCTTGCTCTACGGCACCGCCGGCGAAGTTGACGCCATCGTGACCCGGATCCGCACTGAGCTGTCCGCCCCTCAGGCGCCCGTGATCGCCACCGGCGGCCTCGCGGCGACCGTCATCCCCCACTGCACCACGGTCGACCACCATGAGCCCTGGCTCACACTCGAAGGGCTTCGGCTGGTCTACGAGCGGAACGCTGATGACTGATCTCACGGGCCCGGGGGAGTTCGAGGCACGCGAGGGGCTCTCGCGCGAGGACGAGGTTCTCCGCGCGAGGCGTGAAAGTCTGGAGCGGCTGCGGTCCCGTGGTATCGAACCCTTCGCGATCGATTTCCCGCAGGACACCCACGCCGCGGACATCCATGCGGAGTTCCCCGATGGCGTGCTGGCGACCGAAGAGACGTCCGAGCGGCGCGCGGCCGTGGCCGGCCGCGTTGTCCTGGCCAGGCGCCATGGCAAGCTCACCTTCCTCGTTATCCGTGATCGCACAGGTGACCTTCAGCTCTTCTGCGAAGAGGCGACGATGGGGCAGGGATACTCCTTGCTGGGCGAGATCGACCTCGGCGACATCGTCGGTGCCTCCGGCGTCGTGGTTCGCACTCGCCGCGGCGAGATCAGCCTGAAGACCGACACCATCACCATCCTGACGAAAGCGCTCCGCCCACTCCCCGAGAAATGGCACGGGCTCAAGGACGCGGACCTGCAGCAACGCCGCCGATACCTGCACCTCATCGCCGACGACGCCCCGCGACGGGCGTTCCTGGCTCGGGCCGCGGTGCTGCGGACCATCAGGGCGGAGCTGGACGCAGCAGGCTACGTCGAGTTCGAAGGGCCGATACTCCAAAGCGTGGCGGGTGGGGCGAACGCACGCCCGTTCACCACCTATCACCACGTCTTGGATCAGGAGATGAAGCTTCGGATCAGCCTCGAGCTCTACCTCAAGCGGATGCTCGTGGGTGGTGTCGAGCGGATCTTCGAGCTCGGCCGCAACTTCCGTAACGAGGGGATCGACCGCGATCACAACCCAGAGTTCACGATGCTGGAGGCTTACCAGGCCTACGGCGACTACGGAACCATGATGGGGCTCACGCAGGACCTGATCGTTGCGTGCGTTCGCGCCGTAGCGCCCATCATGGGGCGCCCCTCGGGTTCGCTGACGCTCCAGTTCCGAGCGCACGAGATCGACCTCACCCCGCCGTTCCAGCGGATCACGATCCTCGGAAGCGTCTCCCAAGCCACCGGCGAGGCCATCACGCTGGAGCGGACCGACCTCCGCGAGATCGCCGACCGGTTCGGTGTCCCGCATGAGGACGCATGGGGGCCGGGCAAGATCATCCTGGAACTCTTCGAGAAGCTGGTCGAGGGGACGATCGTCGAGCCCACGTTCGTCTGCGATTTCCCTCGCGAGGTGTCGCCGCTCGCCCGAATGCATCGGCGTGAACCGGGTCTCACGGAACATTTCGACCTGGTGATCGGCGGCGTTGAATTCGTGACGGCGTTCAGCGAATTGACGGATCCGGACGATCAACGCCAGCGGTTCGAGGATCAGGTCCGCGCGAAGGAAGCGGGAGATGAAGAAGCACATCCGCTGGACGAGGAGTTCCTCCGCGCGCTGGAGCACGGGATGCCACCGACCGGCGGGATGGGGATGGGCATCGACCGCCTGGTCGGCTTACTGATCGACGCGCCCAGCCTTCGGGATCTCATCATGTTCCCGAGTCAGCGCCCGGAGCAGCCGGCGGACTGACTCGTCACTCCTGCGCCGGGTCGTCCTCGTTCTCAGCGGCTTCGTGCAGCACGATCACCAGGTCGTGCAGTCCCGTCCCCTTCGCGAGGAAACCGGAAGCACCCGCCTCCCGCGCCTCCCGCTCGAGGCCCGGGTCAGCGTGTGCCGTCAAGATGACGACCGGAAGATCGGGTCTGGATTCGTGGATCCGCTTCATCGCGCCGATCCCGTCCAGATCCGGCATCGAGAGATCCATGAGCACGACATCGGGAGCGAGCGTCTCGGCGCCGGCACACGCCGCCACGCCGCCGCCGGCCTCGCCGGCAACCTCGATGTCATCGACGAGTCGCAGCGCCGAGGTCAGCGCCTTGCGGAACGCGGGGTGGTCGTCGACCACGAGCACTCGCACGGTCATGTTCTCCTTCTCAGGGGCGGACCAGGAGGACACGCTGACGAGGGGGAAAGCGTGCTACCTCCACCGGGGGGCTGGGGAAGCGAAATCCATGGTGCCACGGGCATCCGGCAACCGCCATCTGCCGTCCGGGGGAGATTCGGTGACTCGTTCGGGGGATATCTGACATCTGCCGTGTGGTCCCTCAGCTTCGGGCGTCAAGCGACCGAAGACGTAGGGGAGATGTCATCCACCAACGGGAACTACGCACGCGGCTTCAAAGGTTACGAAGACCCGCGGGTATACTTCGAACGAGAAGGCGCTGTGGCCGGGTTCCGACCTCAGCGCCACTTGCACCTCGGGGGTAGGACGGGGTCCGCTGATCCTCGAGGAACTGGAACATGCGGGTCACGGCCCGGAGGACACTGACATGTTCGAACGGTTCACGGATCGCGCCAGGAGGGTTGTGGTCCTCGCCCAAGAAGAGGCGAGGATGCTCAACCACAATTACATCGGCACCGAGCACATCCTGCTCGGCCTTATCCACGAGGGCGAAGGTGTCGCCGCGAAGGCACTCGAATCGCTGAACATCTCCTTGGAGGCCGTGCGCCAGCAGGTCGAGGAGATCATCGGGCAGGGACAGGCCGCACCGACCGGTCACATCCCGTTCACGCCACGAGCTAAGAAGGTCTTGGAGCTGTCGCTGCGAGAGGCGCTGCAGCTCGGTCACAACTACATCGGCACCGAGCACATCCTCCTCGGCTTGATCCGGGAGGGCGAAGGTGTGGCGGCCCAGGTGTTGCAGAAGCTCGGCGCCGACCTGAACCGCGTTCGACAGACCGTGATCCAGCTGCTGTCCGGCTACACCGGCGGCAAGGGCGAGCAGACCCCCGGCGGCGCCGCCGGCGAAGGACCTCAGGGTTCGATGGTCCTGGACCAGTTCGGCCGGAACCTCACGCAACTTGCCCGCGACTCCAAGCTCGACCCCGTCATCGGGCGCGAGAAGGAGATCGAGCGCGTCATGCAGGTCCTGTCACGGCGAACGAAGAACAACCCGGTCCTCATCGGCGAACCCGGCGTGGGCAAGACCGCCGTGGTCGAGGGCCTCTCCCAGGCCATCGTCAAGGGTGAGGTGCCCGAGACGCTCAAAGGTAAGCAGATCTACACGCTCGACCTCGGCGCGCTCGTCGCCGGCTCGCGCTACCGCGGCGACTTCGAGGAGCGCCTGAAGAAGGTCCTCAAAGAGATCAAGACCCGCGGGGACATCGTCCTGTTCATCGATGAGCTCCACACGTTGGTCGGAGCGGGAGCCGCTGAAGGGGCCATCGACGCGGCCAGCATCCTCAAGCCCATGCTCGCGCGCGGCGAACTGCAGACCATCGGCGCCACCACCCGAGACGAGTACCGCAAGCACCTCGAGAAGGACGCAGCGCTCGAGCGCCGGTTCCAGCCCATCGAGGTCAAGGAGCCGTCGGTCGCGCACACCATTGAGATCCTCAAAGGTTTGCGTGACCGCTACGAAGCACACCACCGAGTCAACTTCA
>JBDTXD010000097.1:0-6211 GCA_040006375.1 Actinomycetota bacterium | reverse complement strand
GGATTCCTCGAGCACGAGGAGGTTCCGAGGCGCGGGCCTGGGTCTGTCCATGGTCCGGGACCTGGTGGATCACCTGGGGGGCACCATCACGGTGGTCAGCGCGCCCGGCCAAGGGAGCACGTTCACGGTGACCCTTCCGGAGCGTGCCCCCCGACCCGCCGCTCCGGGGTAAGGCAGAGAGAGGTAAGCCGGGGGTCTTGACCTGCCGATATCCGCCTCATGGGCCTATACCGGAGCGACGTCACCCTTCCCGAAGACGTGCAACGCCGGATCGACGTCTGGCGCGGCATCGGAGGGCTGCTGCTGGTCACGCTCTACGCGTGGGATGCGTGGAAGTGGAACGAGACGTTCTTGCCCATCCACCTGATGAACACCGCGATCCACGAGAGCGGCCACGCGTTGTTCGGCATCGTCTCCGGCCACAACGAACGCATCACGCTGATCATGGGCAACGGCTGGGAGACGCTTTTCCCGTGCGTCATCGGTATCTGGTTCCTGGTTCGCAAGAAGAACTGGGTCGCGTTCGGGGTCTGCATGGCATGGGTCGCGAACACCTTGGTGGACGCGGCGATCTACATCTACGACGCACCCCGCGGCGCGCTGCCGTTGGTGGGGCTTGGCTCATGGTCCGACGCAGGGACGGCGCAACTGGGCGACTGGGCCCGCATCCTGGGACCCGAGCACTACGACAAACTGTTCCTGGCCGATCCCATCGCGCGCGACGTGCGCCACGTCGCGGTCCTTTGCATCCTGGTGGCGTTCGGCGCGGTGGTGACAGGATCGGCGCTGAATCAGCGGAGGTTGCACGAACTCGACCGCGGACGGGAACCGGTCGGTCCTACACTGCATGTTCAGAGGCGTGCGCCGCTCTCCGACGTGGCGCCCGAAGAGATGTGGCGCTAGGCCATCACGCTAGGCGATCACGTGACGTCGCGCCCGCGGAACGAGGCGGCCGCGGCGGCGACCAAGACCACGGCGTAGATGGACAGGGCGACTACGGCATGCACCAGCGTAACCGGATGGGTGGGATCGTTGGTCGTGAAGGGCCGCCCCGTCACCCACGCGATCGCGTTGTCACCGATGAGGTACTGGGCGAGTCCGGGCCGGTACCCCCGGATGAGTCCTTCGATGACCGCCAGATAGACGAACCCGGACGCCATGGCGGCGGCCACGCTCCTGGTGTACATCGCGATGGCCATCCCGAAGACGGCCGCCAATGACGCGATAGCGCTGACACGTACCATCGATCCGAAGATGGCGCGCCACAATCCCGGGTCTGGGAGATTCACGCCGCGTGTGGCGGCCAACAGCCACAGCAACCCGACGAACACCAGCTGCAGTACCACCGTCACCACCAGCACGGTTGCGATCGCGGTGAACAACTTCGCGAACAGGACGCGGATGCGACGTGGCTCCCAGGTGAGGAGCGTGGTCATGGTTCCCGCGGCCCACTCCGCTCCGGCGAGCGATGCACCGAGGAGCCACCCGATCACGATCAGGTTCACGGACGTTCCGCGGAGCAGATCGGCGATGTCGTTCACGTCGAACGCGTTCTGGGGCAGGAAGAGCCGGAGCGGCGCGGCGCAATCCCCGACCGCCCCGAGGGGGGCGCCGTTCTCATCCAACTGTTGACGCTGACACCGCTGCGACTGGACCTTCCGCTGCTCCAGCGCTTGTGCCACCTGCGCTCCCGATGGTTTGGTGGAGTTGACCGCGCCGATCGTCACCCCGACGGCGATCCCGATCACCCCCACGATGAGCAGGACCTTCACCAACTTCCGCGAGCGGGCGCGGAGGAGTTCGGCGGATAGGAGCCGGATCATCCGACGTCTCCCGAATCGCCCTTGGTGAGTTCCAGGAACACCGTCTCCAGGTCGACCTCGTCGGGCCGAAGTTCGCTGAGATACAGGCCTGCGTCGGCCAGGGTTCTCGTGATCCGCGCGCCATCGGTAGCGGGAACGCTGACACGGAGTGCATCGCCGTCCACCGCGGCGGCCATCCCAGCCGCGCGCAGCGCCTGTTCCCCGGCGGCCAGGTCTTCCACGCGCGCAACCATCCCCTCGCCGCCGCGACTCGCGAGCACCTCGTGCACAGGGCCTGTTGCGACGCACTTGCCCCTGGCCAGGATGGCCACCCGGTCGGCCGTGTGCTGCACCTCGGTGAGGATGTGGCTCGAGACGAACACCGTGCGCCCTTCGGCGCCCAGGGATTTCAGGAGTCCGCGTACCTCCACGATGCCGGCCGGGTCCAGCCCATTGGCCGGTTCGTCCAGGATCAGGATGGCGGGGTCCTTCAGGAGCGCTGCAGCGATCCCCAGCCGCTGCTTCATCCCCAGGGAGTAGGTCTTCACGATGTCGTCGCCTCGTTCGGCGAGCCCGACGCGCGTCAGCACGTCGCCGACCGCGGTCCGGCCGACGCCCTGGATACGTCCAAGGATCTCCAGGTTCCGCCGACCGGTGAAGCGCGGGAAGAGCGCCGGGCTTTCCACGATCGAGCCGACCCCGCCGATCACGCTGGGGAGCGCTCGTGAGACGTCGGCCCCGAGGAGATGCACGTTGCCGGCGCTCGGATGCACCAACCCCAGCAGGCACCTGATGGTGGTGGTTTTCCCCGCCCCGTTCGGTCCCAGGAACCCGAAGACGCCGCCCTCCGGGACCTCTAGGTCCAACCCATCGATGGCGACGGTGGTTGGTCGTCGGAAACGCCGGTACTCCTTACGAAGCCCTTCGATGGTGATGACTGCCACGTGGGCCCTCCCGAGACCGGATGCGGCAGCCTACCCGCTACTCACGTGCGGGGACGAGCGCCGGCCCCTTGTAGAAGAGGAACGCGAGCGCGTACACGCCGGCCGCCACCAGCAGCAGCGAGCGGTATCCGATCAGCAAGGACAGGTACTCGACCACGCCGCCGACCATCGCACCCAGGAGGTTCGCGCCGAACGCGACCGTGGACTCACTCACCGAACGGAAGCGTTCGGCGAAGATGAGGTTCGCGAGGAAGACGGGGGCGAACGCCAGCGCGACTGCCGCGAGGAACCGCGGGATCACCGACAGTGACAGGAGCGAGTCGGCCGGGACCACCCACGCCACCCCGATCGCCGCGGCGAGTCCCGCCCACAACAGCCAGGTTCGCCAGACCCGGATGCGCTTGGCCACCTCTACCGCGGCGAGCACGGTGAGCAGGATCCCCCCGAACACCAGCGCGTTGACGAACCACGTGGTGCCGAACAGCAGCGCGAACTGGACCACGTTCTTCGTCTCCAGCAACAGGAAGGCGACACCCATGAAGAAGAGATCCAGATACTGTCGCATCCCGCCGAGCGGTCCTCCGGCGACGCGCACCAGGACGATGGAGGCGAGCAACACGAGTCCGAGCACGGCGAGGTAGAGGCTCGGGATGGTCCGCGTTCGCAGATAGACGAACGGATGGTCGTCCGTCGCCGGCGCGGGCACCACGCGCCCGTCCGGGGTCCACGTCTGCTCGCAGGTGAGCGCACCCGGATCATTGGAATCCATCAGGACCGAGAAGTTCCCTATGGAGGACCCGGTTCCGAAGCTGAGACTGTCTACACAAGGAGCCCGGCCGTACACCTGCCGAAGCGTGCCGGCGAGGCGGTCCAGCAGCCACACCTCGCGGTAATAATTGTACATCCCGAACGACCCGTGTGGCGTCAGATGCGCTGCGGCAGAGGCCATCGCCTCTTTCGTGAACAGATAGCTCTCGAGCCGGAGGGCGGACTGTCCGCTCACCAGCGTCAGCGAGTCCGGCAGCGCGAACAGGATGAGATCGTAGGTCTTGGTCGTCCCTTCCAGGAAGGCACGACCGTCGTTCACGATGGCGGTCACGCGTGGGTCTTGATACGGATGGTTGGGATGGAGGTCCCGTCCCATCTGCAGAAGCCTCGGGTCGATCTCAACCGCGTCAACGTGTTGTGCGCCCTGGTCGAGCGCGATCGCGACGTCGCTCCCGGTTCCTGCGCCGATGATGAGCACGGTCCGGAGTGGGTTGCCCTCGGCGCGTTGATACGGGACGCCATATGTCGGCTCGAGCTTGAGGCGTTCGCCGACGTCCAGGATCGTCTGATGCGGGATCCCGTTGACGTTCACCTGATAGCCGTCATGTCCCTCGGCCGAGATCGGGAGGGCGGCGATCTTGTAGTACGGGGACCACCTGACCATCTCTCCACGCGAGGCGAGCGCGAACAATGCGACCACGGCGATCAACGCGTAGGCCTGGAGGATGGTGGGACGGCGCTCCAGAACACAGACGTAGACAAGTGCGGCCACTGCTCCCCACACGACCGGAGACGTTCCCCAGAACGAGAGCAACGAGAACGCAGCGATCCCCAGCACACTCCCCAGGATGTCGAGCCGGTAGGCCTCGAGCGGTTCGAACCGGGCGAAGAGCCGGGCGACGCCCTGGGCGATGCACGCCATGATCAACGCGACCGCGGAGAAGACGATCGGGAGCATCACCCACATCGGCAATCCGCGCTCAGCCAGCGACCCGAAGAACACCAGCGTGGAACCCGACCGATCGATCACCACGGGGAACTTCACGACGAACGCGATGAAGAAGGCCATCACGACCGGGGCCAAGCCGAACAGATCGACCCTGGCCTTGGAACGTAGGAACCCGATACCGATCCCCAGGAAGCTGCCGAGCAGCACGAAGTTCGAGAAATAGGAAAGGAAGACGATGCTCGCTCCGGACCAGCGGATCAGCACCAGCTCGGTGAACAGCATGAGGAAACTAGCCAGCACCAACCGCAGCCGATCGCTCATCGCGGCCCAGCGTATCGGGCGCGGCGCGGTTCCCCCGGTAGCGGAAGAGGCCAAGTTCCGCCACCAGGCCACGCGGCCGGGTTAGCGTCGCGGCGTGGAGAATCTAGCCGGCACCACGAAGCGAGAGGGCATGCATCGCGACACACTCTTCACCGCGGCCCTCATCCTCGTGCGGCTGATCGTCCTGGTGCTCTTCCTCGCCGAGATCCGGCGCGGGAACTTCGGCGGGCCGGACGTCGTGCGATTCCACGCCCTGGCTCTGCACGGTGGATCGCCATGGCGTGACTACCCGGTCGAATACGCGCCGCTCGAATTGCTGCTCCTCAGGGGGCTCTTCGGAGTCGGGATCCTCGGCGCGGCCACGCGGCTCGCCCTCTTGACCTTCGCGGCCGATCTGGCGACGTGGGCCGCCGTCCGAACGGGGTGGGGCCGGCGCGCAGCGCTCCTGTATCTGACGGTCGGGCTGCCCGTAGTCATCCTGGAACTCCAGCGGATCGACCTGGTGACCGTCGCGGTCGCGATGTGGGCGTTCGTGCTGGTGCGCCGGTCGCGGCCGGTTGCAGGCGGCACGACGCTCGCGGTTGCGGTGTTGCTGAAGTTCTGGCCGCTCATCGTGCTCCCCGGTATCTGGATCCGAGGGCGCGTCCGGTCGGTCGGTGCGTTCGCCGGGACCGCGGCGATCGGCATGACCGCGTGGATCGTCTGGGGCGGGTTCGGCGCGCTCTCGCAGGTGGTGTCGTTCCGCGCGGCGACCGGGTGGGAGGCGGGGAGCACCGTCGGATCGCTCGTGTGGGTGTTCGGGGGCGAAGCTGTCCGCGAGGAGGCGGGGGCGGCCCGAGTGGGCGTGGCGCCGGGATGGGCCAAGGTGCTCCTGGGCATCGTGCTGCTGTCGATCCTCGTGTGCGTGTGGCGCCGGGCGATCAAGCGGGGCGAAGAGGGCGCGGGCGCGCCGGCATTGACCGCCGTGGCGGCGCTGCTGTTGCTATCACCGCTCTTCTCCACCCAATACGTGTTGTGGCTGCTCCCCTGGGCCGGCATCGCCGCGCTCGATGACGAACACCCGGTCGTTCCCCTGGTGACCACCTTCCTGATCTGTGCCACGACCGCCGTCGTGGCGACATACCTATACGGCGGAAGCGCCGACACCGTGGTCAAGGCTGCCTCGTTGATCAGGGTCACACTCCTGGCGGTGCTGGTGGGGCGCGGCTTGGTTGCGGGCCTTCATATGGCACCCGACAAGCCCGCGCGCTCCGCCGCGGGGTAGCTCCCCGTATGCGCTCGCCGTTCCTCAAGCGGACCCTCGACATTTGCGGATCCGTTGCCGGGCTCACCGTCCTCGCCGTCCCGATGGCCCTCATCTGGGCGAGCATCCGCACGAAGATGGGGGGACCGGCGCTCTTCGTGCAGGAGCGACCGGGCCTGCACGG
>JBDTXD010000096.1:0-6293 GCA_040006375.1 Actinomycetota bacterium | reverse complement strand
ACGGCCGGCCGCTTGTTCGATCTCGCGTTGGGATTCGCGTTTCGCCAGCGATTGCCGCTTCTCGAACTGGCGCTTGCCCTTGCCCAGGCCGATCTCCACCTTCGCGATGCCGTGGGCGAAGTAGATGCGCATGGGGACCATGACCATCCCCTTCTCCGCGGTCTCGGACGCGAGCTTGTCGATCTCCCGCCTGTGCATGAGGAGCTTGCGGGGACGGGTGGGCTGGAAGGTTCGCTTGTCGCCTTGTTCGTAGGGAGGGATGTGGAGTCCTTCGAGCCACATCTCGTGCCCTTTGACGCGCGCGAAGCAGTCGGTGAGGGACGCGCGGCCCTCCCGGAGGGACTTCACCTCGTCGCCCGTGAGCACCATCCCGCACTCGTACACGTCCTCGATCTGATAGTCGTGACGCGCGCGGCGGTTCGTCGCGACGATCTTCTCGTCTTGATCGCGCGGCATCGAAACCGCCTCAGACGTCCAGGAAGCGACGCATGCCGATGGTGCCGGCGACCAGAGCGATGAGCGTCGCCGCGATGAGGATGAGCGGCGCGATCGAGAGCAGATCCGAGTTACGGACCCACGGCAGGAAACGGATCTGGTCGCGGAGCCTGTCGATCACCAGGATCTTCACCAGGAACAACGCCATGATCGCGGCGGCAGCTCCCAACAACCCCTCGACCAACCCCTCGATCATGAACGGGATCCTGATCCGCCAGTTCGTCGCACCAACTAGCCTCATGATCCCGATCTCCTTACGCCGGGCGAACATGCCCATCCGCAGCGTGTTGGCGATGAGCGCCACCGCGGCGCCGAGCATGACGAACGCGATCGCGAGCACGCCGAACTGCAGCACGTGTGTGATCGAGTTCAACCGCTTGAGGAGGTCGCTGAAGTCCTGCACCGAATCCACGCCGGGCTGGGTGCAGACCTGCACCGCGGCACCGTTAACGGTCTGGTCGGCGCACCCCATCGCCGCCTTGATCTGCGCGAAGAGCGTCGGATCACTCAACTTGACGCGGAATGACGCGGGAAGGATGTTGCAGTTGTCCTTGAGGTTGTTCAGGAACGCGGGCTGGTTCTGGAAGAGGACCTTGGCCCGGGCGCAGGCCTCTTCCTTGCTCTGGAAGGATGCGGATTCCACAGCGGTGAGATCATTGAGCTTCGACTGGATCTCTGCCTGCGCCGCGGGACTGACGGTGTCGGTCAGGTAGACCGCGACCTCGACGTTGCCCGTCGTGCTGGTGATGATGAGGCTGAACTCGCGGGCGATGATCAGCGCCAGTCCGAACAGGAACAGGGCGATGAACGCCGTGGACATGGCGGCGAACGCGACGACACCGTTGCGGCGCAGTCCAGATGCGGTCTCCTTCAGATAGTGGTCGAACCTCGCCATCAGGCATAGACCCCGCGAGACTGGTCGCGGATCACGTGCCCCTTGTCGAGTTCGATCACGCGCTTGCGCATCGCGTCCACGATGGCCTGGTCGTGCGTCGCCATGACGACCGTGGTGCCGATGCGGTTCACCTTGTCCAGTAGCCGCATGATGTCGACGCTGGTGTTCGGGTCCAGGTTGCCGGTGGGCTCGTCCGCGAGCAGGACCAGCGGGCGGTTCACGCAGGCGCGGGCGATGGACACGCGCTGCTGCTCGCCGCCGGAGAGTTCGTCGGGGTAGTTGTTGAGCTTGTCGCCGAGGCCCACGTACTCCAGGATCTCGGGCACTCGCTGGTCTAGCACTTGCTTGGGCTTGCCGATCACTTCAAGTGCGAACGCGACGTTCTCGAAGACGGTCTTGTCGGTCAGCAGCTTGTAGTCCTGGAAGACGGTCCCGATGTTCCGGCGGAGAAACGGAACTTTCCAGGTCGAGATCTTCTCCAGGTGCTTGCCGGCGACGTAGACGTTGCCCTTGGACGCCTCCTCCTCTTTCATGAGGAGACGGATGAGCGTCGACTTACCCGAGCCGGACTGACCGACAACGAAGACGAACTCGCCCTTCTCGATCTCGACCGAGACATCCTCGAGAGCGGTCACGCCGTTCTTGTAGGTCTTGGTGACGTGCTGAAGACTGATCATAGATTTGGGGTGGTTCGGTGGGGAACGCGCTCACCCTACCAGAGGTGTTCCGCGAACCTTGGAGGTCATGATGATGCGCGCCGCCGGAGTTCCGCCTCGATGAATCCGTCGATATCGCCGTCGAGCACGCGGGCGGGATCGCCCACCTCGTGGTCGCTCCGATGGTCCTTGACCATCTGATACGGGGCCAGTACGTAGGACCTGATCTGCGAACCGAAGTCCACCGCCTTGCGCTCGCCCCTGATCTCCTGCATCTCGGCGTCGCGCTTCTCGCGTTCGAGTTCGGCCAGTCGGGCTTTCAGGATGCGCATGGCGACCGCCTTGTTCTGCAGCTGGCTGCGTTCGTTCTGGCACGCTGCGACCAGTCCCGTTGGAAGGTGCGTGATCCTGACCGCAGAGTCGGTGGTGTTGACCGATTGCCCACCAGGACCGCTTGAACGGTAGACGTCGATCCGAAGCTCGTCGGGCGGGATCTCGATGTCCTCCTCGTCGGCCTCCTCCAGCATGGGGATGACATCCAGCGAGGCGAACGAGGTGTGCCGGCGCTTCTGCGAGTCGAACGGGCTGATCCGCACCAGGCGATGGACGCCGCGCTCGGCCGACAGGAGCCCGTACGCGTTGGTGCCGTGGACCTGGAAGACGGCCGACTTGATGCCCGCCTCCTCCCCGTGGTGGATCTCGTCGACCTCGGCGTCGAACCCTTGGATCTCGGCCCAGCGCAGGTACATGCGGAGCAGCATCTCCGCCCAATCCTGGCTCTCCGTTCCACCCGCGCCCGCGTTCAGCGTGGCGATCGCATCGGAGGCGTCGTGCGTCCCAGAGAGCAGCGCGGCGAGTTCCAGCTTCTCCACATCGCGTTCCAGTGAGGCGATCGACGCCTTGAGCTCCTTGGCGAGCTCCGGGTCCGCCTCCTCTTCGAGGAGTTCATCGATCGCGGTGACATCCTCGATCCGCCGCAGGAGGCTGTCGTGCCGATCTACGTCCGCGTTCACCCTCGAGAGCCTCGAGGTGACCTGTTGCCCGCGTGCGGCATCGTCCCAGAGGTTCGGATCTGAGGCCTGCTTCTGCAGATCGGCGATCTGCGCGCGCTTGCCCTCGATGTCGAGGAAGCCCTCGGCGGCATGGACCCGGCCGACCAGACCGCGGATGCGCTCGGTGTACTCGCTCATGAAGACGGAAGTCTACTCAGCGGGCTCAGACAACCGCGCCGTGGCACTTCTTGTACTTCTTGCCGCTCCCACAGGGACACGGCGCGTTCCGCGGCGTCTTGTCGCTCACGGCCTGACCGGAAGTACCCGTGGGCTCTTTGCCCTGGCTCTTCACCTCGTCGCGGTTCTCCTGCATCCGCCTGGCCGCCGGTGCCTGCTCCTGTTTCACGAACTCGACGCGATAGATGTACGTGACGAATTCCGTCCGGATGGTCTGGGTGAGATCCCCGAACATGACGAACGCCTCGCGCTGGTATTCGGTGAGCGGGTCCATCTGCGCGTAGGACCGCAGATGGATGCCCTCCTGGAGGTAGTCCATCTCGTACAGGTGCTCGCGCCATTTGGTGTCGGTGACGTTCAGCAGGACCACGCGCTCGAGTTCGCGCATGACCTCAGGGGTGACGGCGGCCTCCTTCGACTCGTAGACCTCGATCGCCTCCTGCACGAAGCGCTCGTGCATCGCGTCTGGTTCGACCACCTCCGCGATGTCTGCGAGCGTCGTCTTGACGGGGTAGACCTCGGTGAGCGCGGTGAGCAATGCGGCGCGATCCCACTCCTCCGGGAACACATCAGCCGGGCACCAGGCGTCCACCGTGGCGATGACGACCTCCTGGACCATCTCGAGCGCCTGCTCCTTGAGGTCTCCCCCTTCCAGGATCTGCCGGCGCGTGGCGTAGATGACCTCGCGCTGGGCGTTCATGACATCGTCGTACTTCAGGACGTTCTTGCGGCGCTCGTAGTTCAGTTCCTCGATCTGGCGCTGCGCGTTCTCGACGGCCTTGGAGACCATCTTGGCTTCGATGGGCTCATCGTCCGGCCACTTCAGGCGCTCCATGATGCTCGCGACCCGGTCGCTCGCGAACACCCGCATGAGGTCATCTTCCAGTGAGAGGTAGAAGAGGGACTCGCCCGGGTCACCCTGACGGCCGGAGCGCCCGCGCAGCTGGTTGTCGATCCGCCGGGACTCGTGGCGCTCGGTTCCCAGAACGTAGAGACCGCCGCTCCCGACGACCTCTTCGTGCTCGGCGTCTGTTTGCGCCTGATATTTGGCGAGGATCGGCTCATATTCGGCCTCGTAGCCCCGGCGGTCATCCTCTTCCATCTCGAACAGCAGGTAGGCGTCGTTGTCCCAGTCGCGCGCGGACATCTCCTGGCGGGCGAGATATTCCGGGTTCCCGCCCAGCAGGATGTCGACCCCACGACCGGCCATGTTCGTGGCGACGGTGACGGCGCCCTTGCGGCCGGCCTGCGCGACGATCGTCGCCTCCCGCTCGTGGTTCTTCGCGTTGAGCACCTCGTGCGGGACGCCTTTTCGGTTCAGGACCCCAGAGAGGCGCTCGGACTTCTCGATGGAGACCGTGCCCACCAGGACGGGCTGCCCGGCTTCGTTCCGTTCGATGATGTCGTCGGCGACCGCGTTCCATTTCGCGTCTTCGTTCTTGTAGATGAGGTCCTGCTTGTCGGCGCGGACCATCTCGCGGTTGGTCGGGATCTCGATCACGCTGATCTTGTACGTCTCCTCGAACTCGGTGAGCTGCGTCTTGGCCGTTCCCGTCATGCCACCGAGCTTGTCGTACATCTTGAAGTAGTTCTGGATGGTGATGGTGGCGAGCGTCTGGTTCTCCTCCTTGATCCGAACGCCCTCCTTCGCCTCGATCGCCTGGTGCAGGCCCTCGCTGTACCGACGCCCTTCCAGGACTCGACCGGTGAACTCGTCGACGATCTTGACCTCCCCCTGCTGGACCACGTACGCCACATCGCGCCGGTAGAGCTCCTTGGCGCGGAGCGCGTTGTGGAGGTGGTGGACGAGCGAAGAGTTCACGTTGTCGTAGAGGTTCTCGATACCGAGGATCTCCTCGACCTTCGCCACACCGGCCTCGGTGACGGCAACCTGATACTTCGATTCATCGACCTCATAGTCCTGGTCGATGGTGAGTTTCGGCGCCACCTTCGCGAACGTCTGATACCACTTGGCCGAGTCCGCAACCATGCCGCTGATGATGAGCGGCGTGCGGGCTTCGTCGATGAGGATGGAGTCGACCTCGTCCACGATGGCGTAGTGGTGGCCGCGCTGGACGCACTGCGCCAGCTGCATCGCCATATTGTCCCGCAAATAGTCGAACCCGAACTCGTTGTTGGTGCCGTAGGTGAGGTCGGCACCGTACGCCGGTCGGCGCTGCTCGGGACTCATCGAGGACTGGATGAGGCCGACGTTGATCCCGAGTGCCCGGTAGATGGGACCCATCCATTCGGAGTCTCGTTTGGCCAGGTAGTCGTTCACCGTGACGATGTGCACGCCCTCACCGGTCAGGGCGTTGAGGTAGGCGGGCAGCGTCGAGGTGAGGGTCTTGCCCTCACCGGTCTTCATCTCGGCGATGTTGCCCTGGTGGAGCGCGATCCCGCCCATGATCTGGACATCGAAGTGCCGCTTGCCCGAGGAGCGCTTGGACGCCTCGCGGACGGCGGCGAACGCCTCAGAGAGAAGATCATCCAGTGGCTCGCCGTTGGCCACGCGCTCCCGGAACTCGGTTGTCTTGGCCGTGAGTTGCTGGTCGGTCAGGTCCTCCATGTCCGGCTCGTAGGTGGCCGCGAGCTTGGCCATGGACTGGAGGTTCTTGAGTTTCCGGCCTTCGCCCAGGTTCGCGATCTTGTCCAATACCAAGGTAAACAGGCCTTTCACAGGTTCGAGTACGAGAGTCAATTCTACCGGCAGTCTGGTTCCGCTCCCGAACGTGGTAGGCATAGCCCTCGTGAACCCTCGACCCGCGCGCGTGATGATCCTGGTGGCGGTGGGCATCGTCCTTGCGGGCCAGGGCTGGTGAGATCTCGTTCGCGGTCGTCGGCGAGAACGGATCGCTGCACGGCTGGCGCGCAAGCCGCACGTCACAGATGGCGAGCACGATCAAGGTTATGTTCCTCACCGCGTACCTTCGCCACGCCGCGGGACGGAACCTCCAGGACGCCGCGCGCAGGTTGGTCGGCTGGCTCAGGCGCTGAGCGCTTACATACCCTCTTCTA
>JBDTXD010000095.1:0-6314 GCA_040006375.1 Actinomycetota bacterium | reverse complement strand
CCTTCCGAAGTTCGACGGGGTGCTCAGCCATTTCAAGGAAGCGTTGCAGCGCCAGGAAGTCATCGAGGAGCGCAGGACGATGTACGTCGCGCTCACCCGCGCCCGCAGGTCCCTGTGGGTGAGCGCCTCGGAGTGGTACGGCGAGAACATCAATGCGCGCGGGCCCAGCGAGTTCTTCCGCGAGCTCGCCGACCGAGGCGATCACGCCGGCGCCGAGGTCGATCGCGCCGAAGGGCTCGTCGTGGACGAGAATCCGTTGGCCGGCTACCGATCGGGCCTGGTCGAGCCGGCGGCCGAGCCCGCGCGGCCGAGCGAGGCCGACGAACTGTTCCCGGACGGGTGGCGGCGCGCCGCGATGGACGCCGCCGGCGCCGGCGGCGTCCAGCCCCAGCTGGTGGACACCCTTCCCGCCGGCCAGCGCGAGGGGTTCGACAAGGCAGCGGCTGCGAACCGCTCTCTTGCCACTCACCTGGTTGATCGGGAGGCAACCGATGATGGGGCAGTCGTTGGTACTCCGACCCGGGTCAGCGTGGGCGGCGTGGTGGATTTCGCCCGATGCCCCAAGCGCTTCTATTGGACCAGCGTCCGTCCCCTTCCGCGGTTCAGCGGCCCCGCGGCACGCCGGGGAACCGAGGTGCACCGGTGGATCGAACTGCGAAGCGCGGGGCAGACCACGCTCATCGAGTCCGGCGCGGCCCCGGATCTCACCACCTACGAGGTCTCGGGCGAACCCGGGAAGGTCGCCAGGCTGCAGGAGGCATTCCTCGCGTCGCGGTTCGCAGATCGGACGCCGCTGTTCGCCGAGCGTGCGTTCCTCCTAAGGCTGGAGGGCTTCACGGTGAGCGGCCGCATCGACGCCATCTACGGAGCCGATATGGACGCGCCGTGGGAGGTCGTCGACTGGAAGACCGGACGAAAGCCCGCGGATGACGACGTCGTCGCGGGCCTACAGCTCGACCTCTACGGGCTGGCGTGCGTCGAGATCTGGCGCAAGCGCCCCGAGGACGTGAAACTCACATATCTCTATCTCGCCGGCCCCGACGAGGTGAGCCGCCCGATGCTGGACCCCCAGGCGGTTCGGGAACGGGTGCTGGACCGCCTCCGGTCGATCGCTGCGGGCGCATTCGATCCGACGCCGGGGACGCAATGCCGCCACTGCGACTTCCGTTCGTTCTGCGACGCGGGAACCGCCTGGTTGCGCGTGGACGACGAGCCCGTCAGCGTGCCCTAGGAGCTGCGCTCGTCCAGGCGTTCGATGGTTGCAGCGAAGTCTCGATACCCGGCAGCCGGGTCGAACCCACCGGCTCGAACGCCCGGAACCAGCCGCGCTGCTAGCCCGGTCTCCTTCGGCGCCCTGATCTGCGCTGCTGCCCGGAACCATTCCAGGTCACCGGGTTGCAGGACCACCGGGCCATCGGTTCCGAGGCGCCGATAGGACGCGTCGTTCTCGACGACGACCGATGTCGGACGAAACGCAGTGGTCAGCACCGACTGCAACTCCGGGTCCTCGCAGGCCACCTGCACCTGCCCGTCGTGCCACTTCGCCGTCGCGACAACAGACTGGGCCGCCGCGGCAACGGCGTCGGGCTCGGCGTCGGGAGGCGCCGGCCGGTAGAACTCAACCTTCATCTGCCCGCAGCCCGGTTCACCGTGCGAAGGCGCCTGGCCAGCGTCCGGAGCATCGCGAGCGAAAGACCCGGGTCATGCTGCAGCAAACGCTCGAAGCCCTTCCGATCGATCGAGGCCACGGTCATCGGCGTCTCGGTGATGACGGACGCCGAGCGAGGCTCGCCGTCCAGCAGGCTGATCTCGCCGAAGTGATCCCCGGGAAGGATCTTGTTCACCGTCCGTTTCTTCACGACCACCTTCGCCTGACCCGAGAGCACGACGAAGAAGCTGTTGCCGGGATCGCCCTCCTTCACGATCGTGGCACCCTCCATGTAGTTGTCCACGGTGGCGATGTCCGCGATCTGCTTTAAGTGGCGCTTCGTCAGGCCCTCGAACAGCGGGACGGAAGCCAGGATCACATCGAGTTTGGGCTTGGCCACGGTGAACTCCCCCGATCGGTTCGCACCCACAATGTAGCGGGACCGGCGGACATGCGCACCGCCGCCGTGTCGGTGCCGGCAGATAGCCTTCGGCCAGAACGTCACAAGGAGTGGCCTTGGCATCTCGCCTGCCGTATCAACCACTCCCCCTCGAGGTTCCGGCCGGGCACTTGTTGCTCCGGCAAGACGAACGCGCCACAACCATCTGGGAGGTGCTCTCGGGGGCCTTCGTCCACCGGGTTCGCGATGCGGACGGCCGGTCTCTGGCGCTGGACCTCGCCGGACCGGGCCGGCCCACCGGCTCGGTCCCGGGCTTGGCCGCCGGATGGGAGGTCCAAGCGGTATGCCCCGGAAGCGTCCGGCGTTGGGCAGGACCGGTCGAACGGGCCATGGCCGGCTGGACCGAGCGCTCGGCGGCGTTCGCATGCCGGGCACTGTGGCTGGATGTGCCGGCGCGGTTGGAGCACCTGCTCGAAGATCTGGCCGAACGGTTCGGCGTTCCCGCGCCGGCCGGCACCCGCATCGCGCTGCCGCTCACCCATGAGCTGATGGCCGAACTCGTGGGCGCCTCGCGCGAATCGGTGAGCCGCGCGATATCCCAGCTCCGTTCGTCTGGACACATCCGCAGCGCCGGCCGGGGCCGCATCGTGGTGTGCGCACCGCTGCAGCTCGTCCCCGCGCCCGACCGCGTGAGCAGCCGCTAAAGGTCCATGTCGAATAGGACCATGTCGTGCACCTGGACACCGTCGATGAAGATCGGCTCGGGATACGCGTCGAAGAACCCTTCCGAACGGCCACTCCGGCGGAAGCCGCATGCGAGATAGAACGCGATGGTGTCCGGGGCGGCGTCGGCGGTGCCGACGACCAGACGCCGGGCGCCGCCCGCGCGAACGTGCGCCGCGATCGCCGCGATGGAAGCCCGGCCCAGCCCGCGCCCGCGGCAGGACATCGACAGCGCGATGTTCTTGATCTCTACTTCGCCCGGGAGCGGAGCGAGCAGGAGCACGACACCGATCCCTTCCTCCGATCCAGGTCCCGATTCCACGACCAGGTCATAGAGGTTGCCGTCGTGCATGTAGGTGCGCACGACGGGTTCGGATTCGTCGGCTTCGAGCAGGAGCGGGAGGCGCGCCTCCCTGTCCTCATCCACCAGGCGGAGACTGACCCGTTGCTCACCCATCCGCCGGCGTCCCCGTTCCGCCCTCCTGCAGGATGATCAAGCTGCACCAAGAGCAGTAGCGCGCGCGGCCCTTGACCAGCCTCCCGCAGCGAGCGCACTCACGTGGCGTTGCGGTTGCCCACGATGCGGACTCGGCTCTGCCGTTCCTGGCAGCCGCTCCCTCGCTTTCCAGCTTGATGAGATGCGCCAACACGGAGCGACCGGCCAGCGGAAGCACGGCCTCCGGGTACCCGGCGTAGATCTCCCCGACGATGTCTGAGATGGTGCGGGGGCCGCTTGCGAGTGCCTCCAGCACCTGTCGTTCGCGTTCGGCTCGGTGCGCCACGTACTTCGTGAGCTTGTCCTGCGCCCTGAATACCACAGGCCCGTGACCGGGGTAGATGGTCCGGGGCGCAAGGTCCTGCATCACGGTGAGCGAACGCAGGTACTGCGCCAGATCCCCGTCCGGCGGGTCGATGAACGACGTGCCGCGCCCCACCACGGCGTCGCCGGTGAACAGGGCGCCCGCCTCCGGCTGATGGAACACTAGATGGTCGCTCGTATGCCCCGGCGTGTGGATCGCCGTCAACGCGAACCCGCCACCCTCGAACCTCTGGTGATCGCGGATACGTGCGGCCCCACTGAGGCGCCATGCATGCAGCGGCGCGCGCACCATCCCCGCAAGGACCGCCGCGCCCGGGGCGTGGTCGGGATGGTCATGCGTCACCAGGACGAACGCGACCCGGCCGGCGACCAGAGCCACCTCCTCCAGATGCGAAGGGATCTCCGGACCCGGATCGATGACGATGCTCGGGTCTCGGCCGACGACCCACGTGTTCGTCCCCTCCAGCGTGTACATGTCTGCGTTGGGCGCCAGAACTCGGGTGATGGGGAGCATCCGGTCCACTCCTGTTAGTCGTCGTAGAAGGTTGAACGGTGAAGGTACTCGAGCTCGTGGTCGTCGGGTTCGCGCGTATCCAATCGCAGGGCCAGCAGGTCGGCGACGTCAGCGCAGGACCCCAGCGCCATCAGGGTGACATACGTCGGCCAGTACAATTTCCGCTTCTTCGTTCCCCACGCCGCCAGCAACGCGGCGGGGGTGTCCCACCATGCGGCACTGATCTCGGTCCCGTCCGGGATGGGCGCAACGCCCGCGGAGGCCGCGACGGCGACGTACCGCGCATCGAACCGCACGGGCACATCCTCGGGCGCGATCCAGTGGGCGACCTCGGGGATCGTCTCGACGGCCGGCGGATCGGCGTCGATCGCGTCGAGCGACACCGCAGCCCGCACGCCAGAACCCGTCACGGCGACGCTCGACTCCTCGAACAGCTCCCGGAGTGCACCGGCGCGAAACACGTGGTGTCGGCTCCCGAACCATCGGTCGGCCAGGTCGGCGTCCTGCGCGTCAACAGCCCCGCCGGGGAACACGACGTAGCTCGGAAGGAACCTGCTGGTGGCGCTCCGCTCGAGTACCAACACCTCCAAGCCATTCGAACCATCGCGGCCGACGATCACCGAGGCGGCCAACCGGATCTGCTTCGACATCGCGGCGATTCTCCCAGGTCATCGACGTGCGCCGTGCTCGATACTACCCGGATGGACAGCCAACCCCGCGCGGCGATCGCAGCCGCCATCCGCGCCGAGGGGCCGATCACGTTCGACCGGTTCATGGAGATGGCGCTCTACGGCCCAGGCGGCTTCTACGTCCATCCGCCGGTGGGACTTGGCGAAGGCCGGGCGTTCGCGACCAGTCCGCACGTGCATCCCGTGTTCGGGCAGCTGCTCGCGGCCGGGATCATGGAGCTGTGGGATGGCCTGGGCCGGCCCGAGCCATTCTCGTTGACGGAGGCGGGCGCAGGTGAGGGCACCCTGGTGCGCCAACTGATCGAAGCGCTCGCCGATATCCCCCTGACCTACACGGCCGTAGAGCGCAGCCCGGGGGCGCGCACAGCCCTTGACCTGATCCCTTCGGTGACGGTCACCGACCGGCTACCGGACGACTCACACCTGGTGATCGCACACGAACTCCTGGACAACCTGCCGTTCCGAAGGCTCCGGATGACGGGAGAAGGGCTGCGAGAGATCCGCGTCGGGATCGAGGGCGAGCGGTTCGTCGAGGTCCTCTCCGAGCCTGATGGGGACGCGGCCGGCGAGGTCGGCAGATCCATATCGGAGGTGGGCGAGGAAACGGTTGTCCCAGTCGGGATATCCGCACTCATCGACCAACTGGCCTCCCGGGTAACGAAGGGGATGTACGCCCTAGTGATCGACTACGGCGCAGAAGGGCATACGGGAGGTCCTGTCCACGGATACGCAGGCCACCGGCTCATCGAAGACGTCCTGCACGAACCCGGTTCGTCGGACATCACATCAGGCGTCGACTTCTCCCTCCTGGCGGACCGCGCGCGCGCGGCGGGCTTCGTCGTGACACGGAGTCGCACCCAGCGTCAGGTGCTCTCCGCGCTGGGGTTCGAACGATGGACCCGCGAGGAGCTGGAGCGGCAGACCACGTTCCTGGACGACCGTAAAGGCGTCGAAGCGGTGCGAACGTGGAGCAGCCGTCAAGGGGCAGGGTTCCTGGTGGACCCCGCCGGCCTGGGCCGCATGCGATGGATGGTGCTGGCGACGCCCGGCCTGCCGGCTCCGGCGTGGATGGCCGGCGACGCCGTTTGACGCGCAGGGAGAAGGGCCGGGGCCTCGGACGGCCGCGAACCGGGACACGCGTCAGAAGCATCCGGGGTTCTGGCCCCCGGATCTAGGATGATTCCCGTCGGCGACGGGGAGGGCACCTTGAACGAGATCGCGTCCATCGGAGGTGGCATCGCCCACGCGCTCAACCTCAGCTTCGGGATGACCTGGGAGATCCTATGGGCACTGATCCTCGGGTTCGCGCTCTCAGCGGCCGTGCAAGTAGTCGTCTCGAAGAGCGAGATGACCAGGCTCCTTCCGGATGCGTCGGCGCGGAGCCTCACCATCGCCTGCGGCCTGGGCGCGGCATCTTCCTCGTGCTCCTATGCCGCGGTCGCACTTGCACGGTCGATCTTCCGCAAGGGGGCGAGCTTCACCGCAGCGATGGTCTTCGAGTTCGCCTCCACCAACCTCGT
>JBDTXD010000094.1:0-6330 GCA_040006375.1 Actinomycetota bacterium | reverse complement strand
GGTCATGGGGATCGACGCAGATCCGGGGATGGCGCTCGCGAAGGCGCTGATCTCCAGCGGGACGGGGCTCCCGACCGCAGGCACGGCGTTCGTGTCGGTGGCCAACCGCGACAAGCGCTCGATCGTGTTCCCTGCGAAGCGGCTCGCCGACCTCGGGTTCAAGCTGATGGCGACCGGCGGCACCGCGGGCGTGCTCCTGCGGGCCGGCATACCGGTCGAACGCGTCGCGAAGGTGGGTGAGGGCGGGGCGAACATCGCAGAGCTGATCCGGTCGGGCCGGGTGGACCTGGTTATCAACACCCCATTCGGCCGCGGTGCGCGGGCGGACGGATACTTCATCCGAACCGCCTCGGCGACCGCCGGGGTCCCCTGTATCACGACGCTGCCCGGTGTCTTCGCGGCCGTCCGCGGGATCGAGGCGCTCTTGGGTGGTCCGACCGAGCCCTTGTCCATCCAGGAGCACCATGCGGATGCGGCCGCAGGCCCCAGCCAGGTGCGGCTCACCTTCGAACAAGCCGCCGTTCGCATCGCCGGAGAGGGGGCGTAGATGAAGCGCGTCCGGGCCGAGGTGCTGTCCGCCCGGAAACTCGGTGAGTACCACTCACTGACGATCGTGGCACCGGAGATCGCCGACCGGGCGCGGCCGGGTCAGTTCATCGGGGTGCGGATGCCGGAGGGCCGCGACTTCATCCTGCGCCGCAACTTCTCCATCCATCAAGCGTCGCGCCGGGGTGGCTGGGCCGGGACCGTCGAGTTCTGTTTCGAGCCGCACGAGGCCGGAACGGGCTTGCTGGGTGCGACGAAGGCCCATGAGTTCCTCGACGTCATCGGACCGCTCGGCAAGGGGTTCGCCTACCCTAAGCGCCTGACGAACTGTTTGCTCATCGCCGAGGGCCACGGGGCGGCCTCGATCTATTTCCTGGCCCAGGAACTGATCGCTCGCGGCAAGCGCGTGGACATGATCGTCGGCGCAGCGGGCCTACCGTCGGTCTTCAAACCGATAGAAGGCAAGCGCCTTTCGCAGACCATCGAGATCATGACCGCGGACGGATCGCTTGGGGACCGGGGTTCGGTGCTGGATGCGCTCCCCAGCATGGTCGAACAGACCGCAACGGAGGTCGTCTATGCCGCCGCGCCCACACGCTCGCTCGAGAAGATCGCCGCATTCTGCCGCGAACGCCGCCTGCCGGCCCAGGTAGCCGTTGAGGAGCGGTTCGGCTGTGGTCTCGGGCTCTGCTTCAGCTGCGTCGTACCGGTGGCGCGCAAGGATGGGAGCGGGTACGACAACGTCCGCGCCTGCGTCGAAGGCCCCGTGTTCAATCCCGCGCGGATCGTGTGGGACCGCTGGCTGGCCGAGGAGCCGCAGATGCTCCCGACCCCTCCCGAAGGATTGCCGGTGGTGCGCGAATGGCCGGGGTAAAGCGGAGCTTGGCCGTTGAGCTCGGTGGGATGACCATGGTCACCCCTGTGATGGTCGCGTCCGGGTGCGCGGGAACGGGACGGGAGTGGGCCGGGTTGGTCGATGCCCACAAGGTCGGGGCGATCGTCAGCCGCACGATCACCCTGGTGCCGCGCAAGGGAACCCCGACCCCGCGCGTTTCCGAGTCACCCTCGGGCGTGGTTTGGGAGACTGGCTTGCAGAACCCCGGCATCGAGGCCTTCGTCGATGAGGAGCTCCCGAGGCTCGCCCGGTCGGGCGCCCCCGTCGTGGTCTCTATCGGCGGAGGCACGATGGAGGAATACGTCCGCCTCACGAGCATCCTGCAAGGGCGCGAAGGGGTTTCGGCGATCGAGATCCACCTCTCCGGTCCGGACGAGGAACTCGGGCGGGAGATGCTGGGGGACCGCTCCGACCGTGCGGCAGAGATCTCCGGTGCGGTTGCTCGCATGAGCCGGGTACCGGTGTTCGCCAAACTCCCGCCCTCTGGCGCCGGCCTGGTGGAGATCGCGACCGCAGTGGCTCGCGCCGGCGTCACCGGCATCACGCTCTGCGCATCACCGCGGGCTCTGGCTGTCGACGCGCCGTCGCTGGCCCCCGATCTCGGGTCGGTTTCGGGGTGGCTCTCCGGTCCCGCTGTCAAACCACTCACGCTCCGGGCGGTCTTCGATGTCAGCAGGGTCCTGCCCGAGATGCCCGTGATCGCATCAGGCGGTGTTCGAACCGGGGAGGACGCGGTCGAGATGATCCTCGCCGGAGCGTGGGCAGTGCAGGTGGGCACGGCGGCTCTCGTTGACCCGATCGCCCCGGTGGAGGTTGCGCAAGGGATCGCGCACTACCTCAAGGGCAAGGGTCTGGCTTCACCTCACGATATCCAGGGGCGGCTGAGGGTTCCCGATGCGTTCCTCCCGGCGGGGGAGCCACAGTGATCCCTCGCCCCGAGACCCCGATCGTCGTCGCGCTCGATGTGTCCGACCTAGCCCGCGCGGAAGATCTCGCGAAACGACTGGCGCCTGACGTGGGCATGCTCAAGGTCGGGCTCGAACTATTCTGGGCCGAGGGTCCGGACGCCGTGCGGCGCATAGCGTCTCATGGCCCTGTGTTCGTGGATGCGAAGCTGCATGACATCCCGAACACCGTGGAACGGGCAGCCGCGAACATCGCGCGTTTGGGCCCTGCGATGTTCAACGTCCATGCGCTCGGTGGAGGGGCGATGATGCGGGCAGCCCTGGAGGGCGCCAAGCGCGGTTCGGATGCAGCCGGGATGCCCATGCCGCTCGTGCTGGCGGTGACGGTCCTTAGCAGCCAATCGGGCGAGGATCTGGCGAGTGCCGCCGCGCTCGCCTTCGAAGCGAAGGCCGCAGGGCTGGACGGCGTCGTTGTCTCCTGCGAGGATGTAGAAGACGTGCGAACCGCGTGCGGCGACGCCTTCTGTCTCGTGGTCCCGGGGGTTCGCCCGAAGGGAGGGAACGGGCACGATCAAGTACGCGTCCTCGCGCCGCGCGAGGCGCTCGAGTTCGGTGCCGACTATCTCGTGATCGGGCGGCCGATCACCGATGCGCAGGACCCCGTCGGCGTGCTTCGCAGCATCCTTCGAGACATCGGCTGACCGGGCCTGCCGATACCACGCGAGGGCGCGGCTCGCCCCGCTGACGCTCGTTGTTCCTGTCGCCGCGCGGTGCGTATACTCGCGGCGTTCCCGACCAGACCTCCGAGTGAAGGAGCGCGACATGGCTCTACCCACCCTTACCCCTGAACAGCGCACGCAGGCTCTTGCCAAGGCGGCTGAGGCACGCAAGAAGCGCGCCGAACTCAAGGGCGAACTGAAGTCCGGCAAGAAGAACCTCAAGGATGTGCTGTCCAGGTCGGGTGATGACACCGTAGGCAAGATGAAGGTGTCCAACGTCCTCGAGTCCCTCCCGGGGGTCGGCAAGGTCCGCGCCCAGAAGATCATGGAAGAGCTCGACATCTCGGCGAGTCGCCGCGTCCGTGGGCTCGGCGCGAAGCAACGCGAGATGCTCCTCGAGAAGTTCAAGAAGTAACGACTCCTTGGCCCAGCGCCGAGGACGGCTGATCGTCATCGCCGGCCCCTCCGGGGTCGGGAAGGGGAGCGTGGTGCAGGAGCTCCTTTCCCGAGACCCGGGGGGACTCGTGCTTTCCATCTCCGCCACAACCAGGGCTGCCCGGACCGGGGAGATGGACGGCCGGGACTACTTCTTCGTCTCGGAGGGGCGGTTCCAGGAGATGATCGACGGCGGCGAGCTGCTCGAGTGGGCGGACGTGTTCGATCATCGCTACGGAACGCCCAAGGGCTACGTGGAGTCCCATCTTGCCCAGGGTTCGGATGTCCTGCTGGAGATCGATGTGGTCGGCGCGGCTGAGGTTCGCCTGGTGCATCCCGAGGCACTCCTCCTCCTGCTCGCGCCTCCATCCATGGAGGAGTTGACCAGGCGGTTGCGCGGGCGGGGGACCGAGTCGGACGAGAAGATCGCGCGCCGCTTGGCCAAAGCCGCCTGGGAACTCGATCAGGGGTCATGGTTCGATCATGTGGTGGTCAACGACGACCTGCTCCATGCATCGTCGCAGGTCGCTGCTATCATCGAGACATCCCGCCACCGCGGCCCTGACGCCTGACCCAAAGGGAGTTCTCCCCATGATCGAACCCAAGATCGACGATCTGCTCGCCGCCGTCGACTCGAAGTACACGCTCGTGCTCTTGGCTGCCAAGCGCGCCCGAGAGATCAACTCTTATTACAACCAGCTTGGTGAAGGCCGTGGAGAGTTCGTGCCTCCGCTACTCGAGACGGGCGGCCTGACGAACAAGCCGCTCTCGATCGCCCTGCAGGAGATCGCGGAAGGGAAGATCGACTACGAGCGCACCGAGGAGCCCGCAGACGAGTAGCCCGCTCGCCGGACGCCGGATCCTCCTCGGCGTCACCGGAGGGATCGCGGCCTACAAATCGGTGTTACTCGCCCGTCTCCTGGGCGAAGCAGGGGCTCACGTCCAAACGGTGCTGACCGACGCGGCCACGAGGTTCGTCGGGGCCGACACCTTCTCGGGTCTCACGGGCGTACCCGCGCACGTGTCCCTTTGGGAAACGCCGGGTGAGGTGCTGCACGTTCGCATGGCTCGCGACGCCGAGATGGCCATCGTCGCGCCCGCCACCGCCAACGTGATCGCGAAACTCGCGCACGGTATCGCCGACGATCTCCTCACTGCGACCTTGCTAGAGGCGCGATGCCCTCTGTTGATCGCGCCGGCGATGCACACCGGGATGTGGGAGCACCCGGCCACTCGCGGGAACGTCGCACTTCTGGCCGCCCGGGGCGCCGCATTCGTCGGTCCCGAAACGGGCTCGCTGGCCCACGGTGATGCAGGACTGGGAAGGCTCGCCGAACCCGAGACGATCTTCGCCGTCGCCGCCGAACTTGCCGGCGCCCGTCACGACCTGGCGGGACGCCGGATCATCGTGACCGCCGGACCGACCCATGAACCCATCGACCCGGTGCGGTTCCTCGGGAACCGCTCGAGCGGGAAGATGGGGGTCGCGCTCGCGGCCGACGCATCGGCGCGGGGCGCGGATGTCACGCTCATCCTTGGCCCGAACACCGTCGAAGGCCCGCCTGGGGTTCGCACGGTCCACGTTCGCACGGCGCAGGAGATGCGGGATGAGGTCATGGCTGCCTTCCCCGACGCCGACGCCGTCATCATGGCCGCGGCCGTCGCCGACTTCCGTCCCAAGACGGTGACGGAGCGGAAGATCAAGAAGGAGGAAGGGGCACCCGAGCTCGTCCTCGAACCGACGCCCGACATCCTGAGCGAACTCGGGCGCATCCGCACCGGGCAGATCCTCGTCGGTTTCGCGGCGGAAACCAGCGATGTCGAGGCGGCCGGCGGGGCCAAGCTCCGGCGTAAGGGCCTGGATCTCGTGGTCGCGAACCTGGTCGGACGAGAGGGCAGCGGCTTCGGCTCGGACACGAACGAGGCGGCGATCTTGAGCGCGAACGGGGAGGACGAACCGCTTCGAACGTGGACGAAACGTGATCTCGCGCGAGCCGTCGTGGACCGGGTCATCGGGCTGCTCGAGCTTCGCTGACGGCGTCGGTCCCGGCCGCTAGACTCGCGCCACGATGACCCGAACCCACCTGTTCTCTTCCGAGTCCGTGACAGAGGGCCACCCCGACAAACTGGCCGACCAGATCTCCGATGCCATCTTGGATGCCTTCCTGACGGAGGATCCGATGAGCAGGGTCGCATGTGAGACGCTCGTGACCACCGGGTTGGTCGTGGTGGCTGGAGAGATCACGCTCACCGACGGCTACGTCGACATCCCGGCGGTGGTGCGCAGCACGGCGACCGACATCGGCTACACGGACGCGAAGTTCGGCCTAGACGGTGAAACGTGCGGCGTGATCACGTCCATCCAGGAACAGTCTGCAGATATCGCCGTCGGCGTCGACCACGCCCTCGAGGAGCGCACCGAGCACTCCCACGACGACCTGGATGCACTGGGCGCGGGCGACCAAGGGATGATGTTCGGGTTCGCGTGCCGCGAGACGGAAGAGCTCATGCCGCTTCCGATCGCGATGGCCCACCGGCTCAGCCGGCGCCTCTCCGACGTCCGCAAAGCGGGCGTCGTTCCGTATCTGCGGCCCGACGGAAAGAGCCAAGTGTCCATCGAGTATGAAGATGGGAAACCTGTGCGCGTGGACACGGTGCTCATCTCGGTGCAGCACCGCGAAGAGGTCGACGTGGATACACTGCTTCGTCCCGACATCGAGGCGGAGGTCATCGATCCGGTCCTGCGCGAGTTCGGTGAGTTGGACGCCACTAACGTTCGTGTGTTGGTGAACCCAACGGGCAGGTTCGAGATCGGCGGACCGAAGGCCGA